>JBEIKS010000041.1:0-12679 GCA_040379625.1 Burkholderiaceae bacterium | reverse complement strand
CCAATACGAGGTGGCTTACCATGGGGTGTAGCCAAAATTTTCTTTGAATGTTGCTGCAATCTCGTCACGACCAGGCGCGTACTCTTGGCCGCCCCGGTGAGCGATTTTCAGGCCACCCATGGTTGAAGCCAGTTTGCCTACGGTGGGCCAATCCATGCCGGCACTCAAACCGTACAACAAGCCTGCCCTGAAGGCGTCGCCGCAACCAGTGGGGTCTGTGATCGACTTCGGTTTAACGCACGCAACTTCGATGCGTTTACCTTGATGGAAAATCCATGCACCTTCTGCGCCCCGGGTCACAATCAACGCCTCTACCCGTTGGGCAAGCTGTTCCAGGGATAGTTCCGTGCGGTCGGTCAGCATTTTTGCTTCATAGTCATTGACCGCTGTGTAGGTGGACTGATCTACAAACTCCAGCAATTCCGTACCGGAAAACATGGGCAAACCCTGGCCCGGGTCGAATACAAAGGGAATGTTGGCGGCGGCGAGATCGCGGGCATGTTCCAACATGCCATCGCGACCATCTGGTGCAACAATGCCCAAGCTGATGTTTTCAGCGTGGGCAATTTTATTATGATGCGACTGCATCATGGCGCCCGGGTGAAACGCTGTGATCTGGTTGTCGTCAAGGTCGGTGGTGATATAGGCCTGCGCTGTGTAGCTGTCATTCAGCGTAGTGATGCAACGGGTTTGAATGCCCATGTCAGCAAAGCGTTTTACATAGTCTGCGCCGTCTTGCCCGATGGTGGCCATGGGCACGGGGTTGCCGCCTAGCAGTTTCAGTCCGTAGGCGATGTTGCCCGCACAGCCACCCCATTGTTTGCGCAAAGTGGGCACAAAAAAAGCGACATTCAGAATGTGCAGCTGATCAGGCAGTATCTGTTCTTTGAAACGGCCTTCGAACAGCATGATGGAATCGTAGGCGATCGAGCCACAAATCAGTATATTTTTATCAGACATGTCGGACTATCCAGGGTGGTGTTGTGTGTTGGTGCTGTCAGTGTAATGGCAGGGCGTATTTTGCGCTGTCTTGGTGTGCTTCAAGCTCAGTGTGCTTTATCAATCAGGCTGACTTTGAAACCGGTGATCGGTAACTCCAGCTTTTCTTTGTTCAATTCGGTGGTGTCCAGGTAAGCAATTAAATCAAAAGCCTCGCCGGCCCTGATTCTACCTTCCAGTGGTGTTTCGGTAACCACGGCATATTCATCAATGCCAAGTACACGAGCACTGACCACGCCTTTCTTGCTGTTGAGCAATTGCAGTTCGAGTTGCGGCCAGCGGCTGGCGCTTCTGGCGCTGTTGCTGATGCGTACTTCCAGTGTGAGTTTTTGGTTGTCCTGCGACTTCAGGCTTGAGCCAAGAATTTTAAGGCGGCTGGACGCCAGCCCGGCGACTTGTGTGCCCAGCATTTCACTGAGCGCGTTTAAGGGGGTGTCCAGCACAGGCAGCAAATGGGTGAGGTTCACCCGTTGCCACCAAATACATTGCCACAGCAGCAATGCAGACAGCAGCAGCACCCAGCGCTTGGCAAAGCGCGGCCACTTGTATTCGCCCTCAAGCCGCTTCATCATCCAAGCCGGCAGTGTGAGTTTGCGATTGATTTTAGCCAGCCAGCGTTGATAGACCGCTGCCTTTGCGCCAGAGGCTGCATGGGCATCAGACGCGGTTTCTGCTTGCCCTGCGTCTGCGCTCCAACTGTCTTCATCTGCAGGTGTGAGGTGATCCACGCCACTGAACATGCCCCCACAGTGACCGCAGGTCAGGTAGCCACCTTGCTCCCGCAATTGCAGGGCAGTGGTGGGGCACAGCGTTTTACAGTCGGGGCAGCGGGTTGCGAGGCTCATGGGTTTGTTTTTTGACCCGTCAGGCACACCCAGCCTTCGTCTGTTTGCCAGACGCTCATGGTGATCCAGGGGGTGTAGGCGGCCGCCACTTCCTCTGCCTGCCGCTCAAGTACCCCTGACAACACCAGCCAGCCACCAGGCGCTACGTGGGCGCACAGGGTGGGTGCAAGCACCTTCAAGGGGTTGGAGAGAATATTGGCAACCACCACGGGGAAGCTGCCTTTGGCATTCGGATGGTCTGGCATTCCGGTGGTTACTGAAACTTCGTTCTCTGAAGCGTTGGCAGCTGCTGATTCCACAGCTTGCGGGTCGATGTCTACGCCGATGGCGCTGGCTGCCCCCAGTTTCATGGCGGCAATGGCAAGAATGCCGGAGCCACAACCGTAATCGAGTACGGCTTTGTCTTTGGCCAGACCCTGCGACAACCACCGCAAACACAATTTTGTGGTGGGGTGCGAGCCGGTACCGAATGCAAGACCGGGATCGAGCCGGATATTCACTACATCGGCACCCGCAGACGGCGCGTGCCAGGAGGGCACTATCCAGAGTTTCGGGGTGATTTCAATGGGGTCGAACTGGGATTGCGTCAGGCGGACCCAGTCTTGTTCAGCAACGTCTTCCCAAGAAATGGCGGCATTTTGCAGCCATTCTTCAGAAAGTTCGCTTAACAGGGCTTCACCGTCGGCTTGATTTGCAAACAGGGCCAGCACTTTGTTTTGTTGCCAAGCCGTGGTGGTGGGTTCCATGCCGGGTTCGCCAAACAAGGGCTGCTCGTCTTCACAGTCGGCCTGCGCATCTTCAATGGAAACCGACAGTGCGCCCGCTTCCATGAGCGCGTCAGAAACTGCCTCTGCGTATTTTTCAGGCAGCAGCAGGGTGGCTTGCGCCCAGTGCCCTGTACTGTTTCCCGTGTCTTGCGTCACTTCTTGTCGCCTTGTTTTGCGGCCAACCGCTGTTCCAGATAATGAATGCTGGTACCACCCTCAATAAATCGCAGGTCGTCCATCAGCTCCTGGTGCAGGGGGGCATTGGTTTTAATGCCTTCAATCACCAATTCGGACAAGGCCACGCGCATGCGGGCCATGGCTTGCTGGCGGTCTGCTCCATAGGTGATCAGTTTACCAATCATGGAGTCGTAATGCGAAGGCACCGTGTAACCGGAGTAAACATGGGAATCGACGCGAACGCCTGGCCCGCCGGGTGGGTGCCAACTGTTGATTTTGCCGGGGGATGGTGTGAACTTGAACGGGTCTTCGGCGTTGATCCGGCATTCAATGGCGTGGCCCTTGAATTCGATGTCGCGTTGCCGGAACCGCAGGCGCTCGCCCGAGGCCACGCGGATCTGTTCCTGAACAATGTCGATGCCAGTTATGATTTCCGTGACCGGATGCTCCACCTGTACCCGCGTGTTCATTTCAATGAAATAGAACTCGCCGTTTTCATAAAGGAATTCAAAGGTACCTGCACCGCGGTAGCCAATTTTACGGCAGGCGTCCGCGCAGCGGTCACCAATGCGCTCAATGAAGCGGCGCGCAATGCCCGGTGCCGGCGCTTCCTCGATGATTTTTTGATGTCGCCTTTGCATGGAGCAGTCTCGCTCACCCAGCCAAACCGCGTTCCTGTGTTCATCGGCCAACACTTGAATTTCAATGTGTCTGGGGTTTTCCAGAAACTTTTCAAGGTAAACGGCTGGATTGCCGAACGCGGTTTTTGCTTCGGTTTTTGTCATGCTGACCGCATTTAGCAGGGCAGCTTCGGTGTGTACGACGCGCATGCCGCGCCCACCACCGCCACCGGCGGCCTTGATGATCACCGGATAGCCGACCGCTCTGGCGATGCGGATAATTTCCTTGGGGTCGTCTGGCAGTTCACCTTCAGAGCCGGGTACGCACGGCACGCCGGCTGCAATCATGGACTGCTTGGCGCTGACCTTGTCGCCCATCATGCGGATGGATTCGGCGCGCGGACCAATGAAAATAAAACCACTGCGTTCCACACGCTCCGCGAAATCCGCGTTTTCTGATAAGAAACCGTAGCCTGGATGAATGGCTTCGGCGTCAGTGACTTCCGCCGCACTGATGATGGCGGGTATGTTCAGGTAGCTTTGTGCGCTGGGGGCCGGTCCGATACAAACGGATTCGTCAGCCAACCGGACATACTTCGCCTCGGTGTCTGCATCCGAGTGGACGGCGACGGTTTTGATGCCCATGGCCTTGCAGGCACGCAATATGCGCAAAGCAATCTCGCCCCTGTTGGCGATAAGGATTTTCCCGATCATGGCGTTTACTCGATCGAAAAGAGGGGTTGCCCGTATTCTACGGGCTGGCCGTTATCAAGCAGAATTTCTCTGATGACGCCCGAACGGTCCGCTTCGATTTCATTGAGCAGTTTCATGGCTTCAATAATGCAGAGTGTGTCGCCTTCCTTGACTGTGCTGCCCACTTCTACGAAGTTGCTGGCGCCCGGGCTCGGGGCACGGTAAAACGTACCCACCATGGGCGACTTCACTTTGTGCAGTTCGCTGCCTGGCTTGGGTGCCTCTGCGGCTTCCATGGTTGCGCCGGGTTGGGCGACAAAGCCGCCCTGGGGTTGCTGCATGGGCGCCGGTGCGTATTGGGCGTGGCCGTATTGCACAGTTTGCGCTGGATGCGGATGTGCATTGACAATGCGGACTTTGCCTTCACCTTCTGTAATTTCCAGCTCTGCGATGCCGGATTCCGAGACCAGATCGATGAGTGTCTTGAGTTTTCTGAGGTCCATGTTTTTTTCTCTTTTGTTGATTGTTGTATTCAAATTCGATGCAAATCAGATGGATTTGCGTACAAAGTCGAGGGCATAGCCATATCCGGCACTGCCGAAGCCACACAAAACCGCCTGCGCCTTCGCACTCAGGTAAGAGTGGTGTCTGAAAGGCTCGCGGGCGTGAACATTCGACAAATGTACCTCGACGTAAGGAAGGGCAATGCCGGCCAGGGCGTCTGCCAGCGCAATGCTGGTGTGGGTGTAGGCACCGGCATTAATAATGATGAAACGCACCGCCTTGCTTGGCGCGGAATGCAAAATATCGATCAAGCCGCCTTCGTGGTTGCTTTGAAAACATTCCACGTGCAGCCCTAGGGCCGTGCCTTGGTTTTCCAGCGTTTTTTCGATGTCAGCAAGCGTCTGATGGCCATAAATATGAGGTTCGCGCCGACCCAGTAAGTTCAGGTTGGGGCCGTTGATTACCCATACTTTTGGTGGAGTTTCGGTCATCTTCGTCTTTATCTACTGTAATTACTGCTATTTTCGGCAATTATGCGGCTTGTGTCCATTGAACGATCGTTCGATTTTCGGTTTTGCACCACACAGGCTTGTCAGAAAGGCTTACCGGGTTTTGGTTTTTTGCTGTGAATCCGCGGCCGCTTTCAGGATTTCTTCGCCTGTTATCCGACCCAGTTTTTTGTAGAGAACGGCACCTTTGCCATCCAAAATAACGGTAAATGGCAGTGCGCCGCCCGAATTTCCGAGCGCTGTGGCCAACTCTGAGCCGCCGGCACCCGCAACAAGCAATGGGTAGGAAAATTTGCGATTTTGAAGAAATTCCCGAATGTTAGAGGGTGAATCGATGCCAATACCGACCATTTCAATATTTATTTTTTGTAAATCCGGATAAATGGCGTCCAGTTCGGGCATTTCTTCAACGCAAGGAGGGCACCAGGAAGCCCAAAAATTCAAAACCACGGTTTTTCCCGCCAATTGGCTTAAAGGGAAATCGCTGCCCTTGACGTCTTTGAAGCTGAACCCAGCCAAGGCCCCCTTGGCCTGAGTGGTCAGAACAGCTTCATTTTTATTTTGGTTAGCCATGTAAATACCACTGCTCAGGGCGATACCCCCTATGAGCACCAGCAAGAGCTTATTCAACAGTTTCATCGCTTTCCTTCAAAAGTCTGGCCAAGCCATCGGTGTCTGTGCGAAACAGTCGGCCCTCCACAGCGGGTTTCAGCAAGCCCCGTCGCGCAACCACGCCCAGTGTTGCCAAGCTGACCCATTCGCCCTTGAACTTGAATTGAATGGCGTCGGGGGCTTTGCCATTGATTTTCCCGACCTCTGCAGGTTCGAACGGTATGTTCTGGTTTAGCAACCAATAATCCACTTCCTTGGGGTCGTCTGCAAATGCCAGCAGATGGATGTCGCTGTGTTCCCCGGCTGTGCCATTCACAATACCACCATACACAATGGGTTCGTAGGCTTGCAGTTCCTGCATCAGGTCGAGGCAGATCAGGCGCAGGGCCTTGAGGCGCTGCGGTTGGGTGTCCGATTGAAACAGCGCTTGGTAAATACGCAGTTCTTCCTCGATTTCTTCGTTGCTCGGCAGGCTGTTTTTATCAACCCTTTGTTTTCCCAGCAATTCTTGTGCGGCTTTTTGTTTCGCTGTGCCGTAGTCATAGCCATTTTCAGCAATCAGGCGTGCAGCTGCGCCGGCCAATTCCTGGCGAAGCGAGTCAGATGGAGGCAACATTGGATTCATATTCTCTAAGCGGTTGGCGGTGTCGGTACAATAGCGGATTGAAGATCTTTCAGGCTGTTTCGGCCTTTATGCAATGCACATTCATATTCTAGGCATTTGCGGCACCTTTATGGGTGGCGTTGCTCAATTGGCCAGACAGTTGGGTCACCGTGTCACGGGTTGTGATGCCAACGTCTATCCTCCCATGAGTACCCAGCTGGAGCAGGCCGGCATTGAGCTGATCGAGGGTTTCTCTGCCGACCAAGTGTCCATGAAGCCCGATTTGTTCGTAATTGGCAATGTGGTGAGCCGAGGCAACCCGCTCATGGAAAAAATACTGGACATGGGGCTGCCCTATGTTTCCGGTCCGCAGTGGGTGGGTGACCATATTTTAGCGGGGCGGCACACCTTGGCGGTGGCGGGTACCCATGGCAAAACCACCACCACGTCCATGCTGGCCTGGGTGTTGGAATCTGCCGGGCTGAAACCGGGTTTTCTGGTGGGTGGCGTTCCGGCGGATTTTGGCTGTTCTGCGCGTTTGGGTGAGGGCGAGCCGTTTGTCATTGAGGCCGACGAGTATGACACCGCCTTTTTCGACAAACGCTCAAAATTTGTGCATTACAGACCCCGCACTGCAATTTTGAACAACCTGGAATTTGACCACGCGGACATTTTTCCTGATCTGGCCGCCATTCAAACCCAGTTTCATCATTTGGTACGCACCATTCCCGCCTCGGGTTGCGTGGTGGTGAATGCGGCTGAAACCTCACTGGCGCAGGTTCTGGAAAAAGGCTGCTGGAGCGGCGTTTTGCCGTTCAACACAGAATCGGGCTTCTACGCCGTTGATATTGACAGCAACCGCTTTGATGTTTTGCTCAATGGGGAAGTGGTCGGGCAGGTGGACTGGACCCTGACTGGCGAGCATAACCGCAGCAACGCCTTGGCGTGCATTGCTGCAGCCATGAGCGCCGGCGTCACGCCTGAACAGGCCTGTGAGGCGCTGAGTGAATTCAAGGGGGTTGCCAGACGCATGGAGTTGCGCGGCCGCGTCGCTGACATTGCGGTGTACGACGATTTTGCACACCATCCCACAGCCATCACCACCACTGTGGCGGGTTTACGCCGCAGCATGGGTGCGCAGGGAAGAATTCTGGCGGTGTTCGAACCCCGCTCCAACACCATGAAGTTGGGTGTCATGCGGGCGGCTTTGCCGGCTTCTTTGGTGCAAGCCGATGCTGTGTTCTGCTACACGCAAGGTTTGGGTTGGGATGCGGCGGACACCTTAAAAACACTGACCCAACCTTGTGTCTGCTCTGATGATTTGTCTTTGCTGGTGAAGTCAGTGGTGCAATGGGCCCAGCCCGGTGATGCGGTTCTGGTCATGAGCAATGGCGGCTTCGGTGGCATTCATCCCAAAATTTTAAGCGGGCTGCAAGCGCGGTTTGAAGCCTGAATGAAGACGCTGGCATGACAACCCCACACGTTGAGTCCGCTGACTATCTGGTGTATTTGCATGGTTTTCGCTCTTCATCGGGTTCGGTGAAAGCCGTTAAAACCCGCGCCTGGATGCAGGCCTGCGGTGCCTTGGACCGTTTGTGGCAACCTGACTTGCCGGCGTCTCCCAAGGCGGCCATGGCACATGTGAGCCAGTGGTTGGAAGAAAAAAGACGGTTGAACCCAGCGTGCAGTTTTGATTTTATCGGGTCTTCCTTGGGCGGCTTTTATGCCAGTGTGCTTGCAGAGCGTTTTGGAGGCAGGGCGGTTTTGCTGAATCCGGCGGTTACGCCTTGGACAGATTTACAAGATCAGATCGGACGAAAAAAAGTCTATTTTTCTGATGCCGAAATTGAATTTGTACCTGAATATTTGTCTGACCTTCATGCCATGAATGTGGAAGTGCTTACCCACATGGAGCGCTATTTCCTTTTGGCCTGCCTGGGCGATGAAGTGCTGGATGCCCGCGCCATGATTGCGCGCTACCAAGGTGCCTCTGCCCGCATTCTGGAGGGCGGAGATCACGCCATTTCAGATTTTGATTTGCATTTGCCTTGGGTCATGCAATGTTTGGGCTGGGGGCGGCCGTGAAAAATGCGCGCTGGCGTGCCCGTTGTTCCCCTGCATGGCCTGCGCAGGTCAGCACGTGGCTGTCAAGCAAAGGGTCGCTGACCTTGCGATTGCAACGTTTTTTTGGTGATTGCACGGTTTGCGTAAACGAACAGGGGGCAGGCATGGCGCACGCCGATGAGTCTGCCGTTCTGGGGTTGCCCGGTGCCAGAAAAGCGCGTTTGCGAAATGTCACGCTGATGGCCGATGGCCAACCCAGAGTGGTGGCGCATTCGGTGGTCAAACTGCTGGGGGCGCAATCGGACTGGCCGTTTTGGCGGATATTGGGTTCTCGTTCCTTGGGCAGTGTGCTGTTCAAGGACAAGCGGGTGGTGCGCGGTCCGCTGATGTTTGCCTGCCTGCCTGAGCAGCACCGTTTGCGTCGGCAAACACGCAAAGCCTTGGCTGCCGCAGGTTTGAAATCGGTCCCGAAGGGCAAAATGTATGCGCGGCGTGCGCTCTATCAACGGCATTTGAAGCGCACGCCTTTGTTGGTGACCGAAGTGTTTTTTTCGGTTGAATCGTAGTCAGTTTTTTTAGCCGTGCAGTGGGTACAAGCCCTGAGCAGTGCTACACAAGGTGTTTCAAGACATGTTTGTTCTTTATGAAGAAGATGGTGATTTTCGCGTCGGCAACGTCATGCAGGAAGCGGCGGGAACGCTGCAGGTAGAGGCACCTCATGGCAAGCGCAGCAAAATCAAGGCAACGCATGTCTTGTTACAGTTTCGCGATCCGGAGTTCGGTCAGTTGCTGCCAAAAGCGCAAGCTTTGCAGGCTGAGTTCGACGCTGCTTTTTTATGGGAATGTGCACCTCAGCAAGAGTTCGATTTTTTGAGTTTTGGTGAAGAATACTTCGGTGCCAAACCTGATGCGGTTCAGTCTGCGGCATTGCTGTTCGCGCTGCATGCTGCGCCTTTGTATTTTCACCGCAAAGGCCGTGGAAAATACAAGCCGGCTCCCCCCGAAATATTAAAAGCTGCGCTGGCGGCTGCCGAGAAAAAACGCATTGCTGCCGAACAGCAGTCCGCTTGGGCTGATGCCTTGGTGGCCGGGCAGATGCCCGCTGAAATTTCCAGGGTGGCGGCGCATTTGTTGGCCAAACCCGATAAAAATTCGGCCGAGTACAAGGCTTTGGCCCTGGCCTGTGAGCGTGCAAGCGCAAGGGCGGAACATGTGTTGATGAAAACCGGCGTATTTGCCAGTGAGCATGAAATGCACCGCCGCGTTTTTGAGGTGTTGCAATTCCCGCGGGGCACAGGCTTTCCGGAAGTGGCGGTGGCCGCCCAACACGCCTTGCCTCTGGCAGATGTTCAGGCGTTTTCAATTGACGACATCACAACCACTGAAATTGACGATGCGTTTTCCGTGACCTTCCTTGAAGGGGGCATGGCCAGAATCGGTATTCACATTGCTGCCCCTGCCTTGCTGTGCGAGCGCGGCGATGCACTGGACCAAATCGCCCGTGACCGGCTTTCCACCGTCTACATGCCCGGCGATAAAATTACCATGCTCCCCGATGCCTTGGTGGAATTGTCGACCTTGGCGCAAGGGCGCGAGGTGGCCGCTTTGTCTTTGTATGTCGAGGCCCGCATTGAAGACGGTACGCTGACCGGCGAGATGGAAAGCAAGATTGAGCGCATCACCATTGCGCACAATTTCCGCCACAACCTGCTGGATGAAAAAGTCACACCTCAGGCGCTGGATGCCATTGATCTAAACGACCCGCAACCGGCAGCAGACTTCTTGTGCGCTAGAGAGTTGGCCTTGCTTTGGAAAGTGCGGGGCGTATTGAGCGAGCAACGCGACATCTATCGCGGCAAAACGGAAAACAACCACCGCATCGACTATAATTTTTATGTGGTTGATGGACGGGTGGAAATTTTGCCCCGGCGCAGAGACGCGCCCCTGGATTTACTGGTCGCAGAATTCATGATTCTCGTGAATCAGACTTGGGGTGGCTTGTTGCATGAAAAAGAGGTGCCTGGCATTTACCGCACCCAACCTCCCGGGGCCCGCGTCCGAATGGCCACGCATGCGGCACCGCATGTGGGTTTGGGGGTGCCGCAGTACGCCTGGTCGACCTCACCTTTGCGCCGTTACGTGGATTTGGTGAATCAGTGGCAACTGATTTCCGTGCTGAAAAATGCACCACCCGTGTTTGCTGCCAATGACGCCGATTTGTTTGCCGCTGTGTCTGCGTTTGACACCACCTACAAGGCCTATGCCGATTTTCAATCCAACATGGAGCGTTATTGGTGTTTGCGCTGGCTTGAGCAACGCGACATCAGCCAAGTCATGGCTGTGGTGATCCGCGATGACATCGTCAGGTTTCAGGACATTCCCCTGATTGCGCGCCTGCCGGGTTTCTCAGGGCAGCCACGCGGCACGGTGTTGAAACTGCAAGTCATGGAACTGGATTTTGTCAGCATAGACATCCACTGCAAGCTCATTGAGGTTTGTGGGCAGGTGCAGGAAGCGATGGATCTGGAAACCGAGGCGCTTGCAGATGAAGTTTTAAATGAAGCGCCAGCGCAAGAGGTATCAGCGATGGTGCCCGATGACGTTGTTTTGGAAATCAAGGATGGTGATGCTGGCGACGGGACAACTGCAAGCGTGGGGTGACATTGGTGTTTTTTGGCAGCAACGGCATCGCCGCAGCCTGAAAAACGCAGTTCTCATTTCCATGCTTGTGCATCTGATCTTGATGGCGTACTTTTTCAGTACGCCGAAAGCGTCACGTCCTGAGGTTTCAACACTGGAAGTGATTCTGGTCAACAGCGAGTCTGAAACTGCGCCAAAGCAGGCCGATGCACTGGCACAGGTGGCGCTCGACGGGGGTGGCGAGCAAAACGAGGGTCGGGCAAAATCGCCTTTCCCCATGGCGCAGGTGGTACCTGCAACACCGCCGCCCAGCCAGGCAGAGGAAAAAATAAAGCAGCTGGAGAGCCAGCAAAAAGCGCTGAAAGCCGAAGCGCTCAAGCCCCGTGAGGCCGTCGTCAAAGAGCGTACCGCGCCAGAGCAAAATGACAGCCCCAAGGTTGCGGAAACATCGCAGCCGCAGAGCAAACCCGCACCCGCGCCTGCTTTGTCCACCGACGATCTTAAAGTCTCTGCCCGTGAAATCGCCCGGTTGGAAGCACAGATCGCCAAGCAGATTGAAGATTACAACAAACGGCCCCGCCTGCACTTCTTTGCCCCCAGTACCTCACCTTATGTGTTTGCGATGTATGAGGAAAGTTGGCGCCAAAAAGTGGAACGCTATGGCAACCTGAACTACCCGTCAGAGGCCAAGGGCAAGTACTATGGCCAGCTCAGGCTGACGGTCTACATTAAAAAAGACGGTTCGGTGCAAAGTGTGGAGTTGGACAAGTCCTCCGGTTTGCCCATACTGGACAGAGCGGCGCTGCGCATCGTCGAGATGGCGGGCCCTTACGGCGCATTCACGCCGGAAATGTTGAAAAACGCCGATGTTTTGGTGATCACCCGCACCTGGATGTTCACCAATGACGCGCTTGAAACCCGACAGCGCTGATGTTCATGCCAACCGCTTTGCTTATTTCACCATTCAAACCATGACAGACCGCTACGCCGTTCTTGGCAACCCGATACAACACAGCAAATCGCCTTGGTTGCATGCGCGGTTTGCAGAACTCACTGGGCAGTCCGTGCAGTACGGCCGCTTGCTGGTGCCGTTGGCTGGTTTTAAAGCCACGCTGGGCGCAATGCGGGCTGCCGGGATGAAAGGCGCAAATGTGACGGTGCCCTTCAAGTTTGAGGCCTTTGATGTGTGTGACAGCCTGACCGACCGGGCCCGCAGCGCTGGCGCGGTGAATACCTTGAGCTTTCTACCCGGTGGCGGCTTGACAGGCGACAACACCGACGGTGCGGGTCTTCTGGCTGACCTGACCCGGCTGACCGGTTCTCTGGCGAACCGCAGGCTGTTGATGCTGGGGGCGGGCGGCGCGGTTGCTGGCGTGCTGGAGCCTTTGCTGCAGGCCGGTTTAAGCAGTTTGGTGGTGTTGAACAGAACGCCGGACAAGGCCTGCGCACTGGCGCAGCGTCTAAAGGAGCGTTTCGCATCGGTGCACATTGAGGCGGGTGGGTTTGAACATCACCCCGTGCCCACCGACATCATTGTGAATGGCACATCCAGCGGTTTGGCCGGTGAACCCATTGCCTTGCATCCCGCTTGGTTTGAAGGTGTGCAGTTGGCATACGACATGATGTATGGAGCCCGGCCAACGGT
>JBEIKS010000040.1:0-12946 GCA_040379625.1 Burkholderiaceae bacterium | reverse complement strand
ATTATTTGAATGGCGTGTTGCTGGTGATTGATGCGGGACAAGTCTCGGCAGTGGCGACAGACGGACACAGGCTTGCTTATGCGTCAGTGCAGACAGAAGTGAAGTCCGGTATGAGCAGTCAGAATGTGATTGTTCCGCGCAAAACTGTTTTGGAATTGTTGCGGCTTCTCAATGAGAGCGACGATCCTGTGAGTATTGAGTTGGCCAGTAACCAAGCCAGGTTTGCGTTTTCAGAAATCAAACTGATTTCCAAGTTGGTTGAAGGCAAGTTTCCTGATTATCACCGGGTGATTCCAAAGAACCATCAAAACGTGGTCACTGTTGAACGCGAATTGTTGTTGCGATCTTTGCAAAGGGCGTCGATTCTGACTTCGGATAAGTTCAGGGGTGTTCGCTGCGTGGTGTCCAATGGTGTGATGACTGTGGTTGCTTCGAATTCAGATCAGGAAGAGGCCCACGATGAAATTGAAATTGATTATGTAGGCGAATCAATTGACATCGGCTTTAACGTTACGTATCTGCAGGATGTTTTGAACAATCTGAAAACGGAGAAGGTACGCTTGCTGTTGCAGGATGGCAATAGCAGTGCACTGATAATGAAAGCAGACAGCGAAGATTTTAAATATGTTGTGATGCCAATGAGAATTTGAAATCAACATATTTTGTTTGGTTGAAACATATTAGAAAAAGACAATGACTACAGAAATTAAAGAAGAGGGTACTTTGCCTGACGCCAGTTACGGCGCGGACTCCATCAAGATGCTCAAGGGTCTTGAGGCTGTGCGCAAGCGTCCAGGAATGTACATTGGTGACACCAGTGATGGCACGGGTCTGCATCACATGGTGTTTGAGGTAGTGGACAACGCGATTGATGAATCATTGGCGGGTCACTGTGACGAAATTATCGTCACCATACACACGGACAATTCCATTTCCGTAATGGACAACGGCCGCGGTATTCCTACCGATATCCACAAAGACGACGAGTTTTCAAGATCCGCAGCTGAAATTGTTTTGACTGAATTGCACGCTGGTGGAAAATTTGACCAGAACAGTTACAAGGTTTCTGGTGGTTTGCACGGTGTGGGTGTTTCTTGCGTGAATGCCTTGTCAGAGTGGCTCAGGCTGACCGTGCGCCGCAATGGTCAGGTTCACCACATGGAATTCAGGCAAGGTGCCCGGGTTGAACCCCTGAAAGTCATTGGCCAAACTGACAAGCGCGGCACAGAGGTTCACTTCCTGGCAGACAAGAGCATTTTTACGTTGGTGGAGTTTCATTACGAGATTTTGTCGAAGCGTTTGCGTGAACTTTCTTTTTTAAATGACGGTGTAAAAATCAAGCTGGTTGATCAGCGTCAAAACAAAGAAGAAGATTTCGCATTCTCTGGTGGCGTTAAAGGCTTTGTTGAATATATTAATCGCACCAAAACTGTTTTGCATCCGAATGTGGTTGTACTGACGGGTGATTCTACTGTGGGTGATGTGCCCATTGGTGTTGAAGTTGCCATGCAGTGGAACGATTCTTACAATGAAAATGTGCTGTGCTTTACCAATAACATTCCGCAGCGCGATGGTGGTTCGCATTTAACTGGTTTGCGGGCGGCAATGACCCGGATCATCAATAAATACATTGATGAGCACGAATTTTCAAAAAAGGCGAAGGTAGAAACCACCGGTGATGACATGCGGGAAGGTTTGACCTGCGTTCTGTCGGTTAAGGTACCCGAGCCTAAATTCAGCTCACAGACAAAAGACAAACTTGTCAGTTCGGAAGTAAGACCCGCAGTTGAGGAAGTGGTTTCGAAGCTGCTGGAAACTTTCTTGCAGGAACGCCCGATTGATGCAAAGTCTATTTGCGGAAAAATTGTAGAGGCTGCCAGGGCCAGGGAAGCGGCAAGAAAAGCCCGCGAAATGACCCGTCGAAAAGGTGTTCTTGATGGTATCGGTTTGCCTGGAAAATTGGCTGACTGTCAGGAACGAGACCCAAGCAAGTGCGAACTTTACATTGTCGAGGGCGATTCTGCGGGCGGCTCTGCCAAACAGGGGCGGGACAGAAAGTTTCAGGCGATCTTGCCATTGCGCGGAAAAGTCTTGAATGTGGAGAAAGCGCGTTTTGACAAGTTGCTGGCTTCTGAACAAATTACGACTTTGATTACAGCATTGGGAACAGGCATAGGCACTGATGACTTCAATGTTGAAAAGTTGCGTTATCACCGCATTATTATCATGACCGACGCGGACGTTGATGGTGCACACATTCGGACATTGTTGCTGACTTTGCTCTACAGACAGATGCCCCAATTAATTGAGCGTGGGTATATTTACATTGCTCAGCCACCCTTGTTTAAAATTAAGCATGGTAAAGAAGAACGGTATTTGAAAGATCATTTTGAAGAAACCGAGTACATGCTGAAATTGGCGTTGAAGGATGCAAAACTGATTGCCCGTGAAGCGGCTGAACCAATTTCTGGCGATGCGCTTAACGAATTGGCCACTCAATTTGCGTTGGCCGATGCAGTGGTTCAGCGTTTGTCCCGCGTTATTGATCACACTGTGCTTCAGGCCATTGTAGAAGGTGTTGAGTTGAATTTCGATGATGCAGCAAGCGCAGAAAATTCAGCGTTGTTGTTGAGGAATGCTGTCGGTACACCGGAGCTGAATATTTTCGCCAAATTTGATGAACGTTTGGACAAACATCAAGTGATGATTCACAGAAACCATCACGGTAACGTGAAGGTGGGCATGATCGATGGTGATTTTGTACATGGCGCTGACTATCCGATTTTGCACCGTGCTGCAGACACCTTTAAAGGTTTGATAGGCGAAGGCGCTCAAATTGTTCGCGGAGAAGGCGAAAAAGCGAAAAGCGCCTCTGTGGCTTCTTTCAGGGAAGCCATGACCTGGTTGTTGGGTCAGGCAGAGCACAGCGTCAGCAAACAGCGCTACAAGGGCCTGGGAGAGATGAACCCATCCCAGCTGTGGGAAACCACCATGGATCCGACTGTGAGGCGTTTGTTGCGTGTTCAAATTGAAGATGCGATTGCCGCTGACCAGATATTTTCAACTTTGATGGGCGATGATGTTGAACCGCGCCGCGCATTCATTGAATCGAATGCATTATTGGCGTCTAACGTGGACATCTGAAGCTTGTTGTTTTTAGGAATAAGTGGCCAAGTGTTCTAAGAATACTTGGCCAACTTCTCACCGTCGCAACAAAAAAGTCGAAAAAGATATGTCACTGCGCAGTTCACCCAACCAGCTAAAAACCAGTGACGACCTTCAACAGTTGCAAGAACTGGTCGTGGACAAGCGATACGGAAAACGGGCCAAAGCCAAAAAAAACCGGCGAAACCGGCATTACGAGAAACAATTCATGCGCAATGCTGTATCTACCGGGATTTTGGTCGGTGGCCTTGAGGATGTGTCTGAAGAAAGCTGAGCCGTTTCTACGAGTTTGAACCCAGCGCCTTGTTTTCAGTAAGGCGTGTCTTGATAAAGGCACCAAAAAAGCAAACCCAGTTGCACAAAATTAATGCCAATACTCAAAGCATGCAGAACCATGAAGCGGCGGCGCAGAGCGTTGTCGGTTGCCCGATTGATAGCGGGTGTGAGTACCACCCAGTTAATTAAAAAAAGCGCCGCTACAACCAGACTGACCTGCCCTGTAAGCCGCTCACGCAATACATAGGCCGAAAAAATGGAAGTGGCCCATAAAAATGCGTAGTAACGTGGAAAGAAGCTTCTGACGTAAATTCCTGCCCAGACAGGTGGCAGCACCCTGAAAATAAATGGCGCAACCGCCACTGTGAAAAAGAACATGATTCCGGTGTGGGCAGCTACGACATAAAACGCCAGTAAATCCATTGCAAATAATCCTGATAGAAAACAAGTTTTTTAGCTTAGCAGGGCTTGGCCCTTGTGTCATTGAACGGATTCCCTGTGCAAAAATGCTTTGAAAAAAGCGTTGAAAAACGCCAAGCCCATGATTTTTTTACATTTCGTGATAAAAATTGTCGCTTTTATGATAATCTGGAAAAACTCTGATTCAAGACTGGGAGGTTGGCGATGAGCTCGATTGGAACACCGACGTCTGCGGTACCGCTTTTAAGCGACTTCAGCACCACGGGTCTGGCTTCCAAGCTTCCGTCCATACCAAAGGCCATCGCCTTCAGTGCCGGCCTGAACAGGGTGGAATCGTTTGATGCGCTGTTTTCTGCCAAGTTAAATGACGACCCCCTGGGTATCAATGCCAGTTTTGAATCGCTGAAAAGCCTTGTAAAAGACCTTCCAGCGGATTCAAAAACGCGTCTGAATCTGGACAAACAGATCAGAAATGAGGCGCTCAAGTTTCAAATCCAAAAGTCAGTGGCAACAGCAAATGAAGCAGCCATTGCAAGCTTGTCTGCCCAGATAGGCACGCAAAATCAGGGGGGCGATGCTTTGAATGCTTTTTCTGACGGCGGCATTGGTACTATTCTGGGTCAGGCGACACCGAGTCAGTTGTCTGGAAGTGCTTATTACTCTGCGATTGTTAAGTTGAACTTGAATCGCTGACCAATAAAAAATATCTTTTAATTTAAAATTTACGGGCGGGAGTGGACGAATGCGTCGTGTTGTTTTTAATCAAAAAGGTGGTGTCGGTAAATCAACCATCACTAGCAACCTTGCTGCAGTCAGTGCCAAGTCGGGTTTCAAAACCTTGGTGATCGATCTGGATCCTCAAGGCAACACTACGCAATACTTGCTGGGCAAGGCAGGGCAAGAACTGGAAGTTTCAATTGCAGATTTTTTTGATCAGACATTGAATTTCAAACTGCGCAGCAAAAAAACAGAAGAGCTTATTTTTTCTTCGTCGTTTGAAAACTTATATGTTTTGCCAAGTCATCCAATGCTGGAAGACATGCAAAGCAAGTTGGAATCGCGCTACAAGATTTTTAAATTGAAAGACGCGTTGAACGATCTAAAGGGTTATGACCGTATTTATATTGATACGCCCCCGTCACTTAATTTCTTCTCACGCTCAGCACTGATTGCTGCAGACAGTTGCCTGATTCCGTTTGATTGCGATGATTTTTCCCGCCGGGCTTTGTATAACTTGATGGAAAACCTGGAAGAGATCAAGGCGGATCACAATCCGAATTTGAAACTCGAAGGTATTATTGTTAATCAATACCAAGCGCGTGCGGCATTGCCATTAAAGTTAGTGACTGAAATGCTCGAAGAGGGATTACCGTTGCTGCAACCGTATCTGGCCAGTTCGGTAAAAATCAAGGAAAGTCATGAGTTGAGCAAACCCATGATTTACATGGACCCAACCCACAAGTTGTCACAACAATTTACTGAGTTGCATCAAACATTGGAAAGCTTGCAGCAGCAAGCGGCAGCGGAAAATGGGCGCAAATCTGCATAACCATGCATAACTTCAAGCCGCTGATGCCGGCTAATGTTGAGTGGAGAAACAATCGACTCTTCAACCTGGATGCAGATGCGTTTTACATTGAAGAAACAGACGGTGGCGAAATTGCACCGTCTGTTTTTTTTGCGTCTCAACAAATTGAAAAAATAGTCTTAACCGTTGGCAATCCGGTTATTCTGGATTTGTTTTTTGAGGGTGGTTTAAGTTTCTTGATCTGCCTTTCTTTGAAGGCGGCTTTAAACCCGAGGCGTATACATGTTGTCTGTGTCAATGAAACACCATTGGAAAAAGAAGATTTTCGAAAACTCCTGTCGTGTTTTTCGCAGTACAAAGAAGAAGCCGCCTTGCTGCTTGAGCGCTGGCCAGTGGCAACCCCCGGTTTGCATCGTATGGAGTTTCCAGAACAACACTGCACCTTTGACCTTTATTACGGTGACCCACTGGTGTTTCTGGAAAATTGGGCAGGTCGCTACCACCTTGGATTGCTGGGCGGGTTCAAGCCTGAAAAGCGCCCTTCTGCTTGGCGACCCAAACTTTACTATCTGATGGCACAGGCTGCGCAAAGCGGTTCAACGTTGCTGTCTCGATATGATTCACAAACCATACGCCAAGGCCTTCAAAGAGCCGGTTTTGAAAGTAGCGAAGATCCTTCAGGTTTATTGGCGAGCTATCGAAAATCGAAACCTCAAACTCAATACCTGGCGACAACTTCACCTATGGCAAGCCAAAAGCGTGTTGCAGTGGTGGGCGCTGGCATGGCGGGGGTCTGGGTTTCATTTCAGCTGGCATTAGAGGGCTTTGAAGTCGTTTTACTCGACAGTGCCCAGCGTATTTGTGAGGGTGCCTCTGGCAATGCAGCAGGAGCCTTCCATCCGCATTTGTCGATTGACGATGCGCGGATGTCGAAAATTACCAGAGCGGGGGTGAGCGCCACGCTGGACTCCCTGAGTTTGCTGACACAGGCCGGATTGCTGGTAGAAAATGTAGATTGGGGTCGAACAGGCCATGTTCAGTTGTTTGATGACGAACAAGACCAAGCACGTTTTGTAAAAGCGCTCCAGACCTTGCAATTTCCCAGTGAGTGGGTGGACTTGCTTGATCAGCAGCAGGCCAGTGAACGCTTGGGGTTTGAAACCCGCATGGGTGGTTTGTATTTTTCTCAAGCGGGTTGGCTAAAACCTGTGCAATGGTGTGAGGCAGCGCTTGCTTATATCCGTTTAAAAAAACAAGGTGACGGCACTTCTGACCTTGGAAGCATTGCATTTAGGCCGGGCTGCGAAGTTTTGTCTTTGCGACTGCTTGAAGCAGACAATGATTCGCCTGCGCAGCAAGGCATTGAATTGCAATTGCTTGATTCAACGCTTGCGGTGGACCATGTGGTGATTGCTGCCGCGCAGAACAGTCTGGATGTGTTTAACCAGAACGGCGTTGTGGTCAATACAGTGAAGGGTCAGGTGTCTGTTGTCGGTACCGAGAAGCCACTGAAGGCTGTTTTGTCCGGTGCAAGTTACGCCATTTCCTTTAATGAGAAAGAGTTGCTGATTGGTGCAACATTTGAGCGGCCTTGCAAAAATCTGGAAGTGACAGTGGAGGCGCACCAAGAGAATTATAAAAAGTTGCAGCGGGTGTTTCCGGAAAATACGTTTGTATTTCCAACACGAGGCAGAAGCGCGTTGCGTTGCGCTTGGCTGGACCGCATGCCTGCAATCGGTTGTGCAATCAATGAGGAGGGAGAGGCGTATCCTCAAATTTTATACGCAACCGGTTTTGGCTCCAGAGGTATGACCTGGGCGGTGCTTGCAGGAAAGTTGCTGGCGGCCCGTTTGTCAGGCCGCCCTGCTCCGCTGACTCAGGATTTGGCAGCGGCTGTTTTACCAGGCCGTTTCTTCTCACGGGCCTCAAATTCAAAACCCACGCCACCCTCGGGTTTGAGTATCAGATAAGCCTTGAAGTTGCGTTTTGTTTTTGCAGAGACAAACCGCGCCAACAAATCCGTTTTTCCGTCATTCAACAGCTTTCCCATTTGTTCAGGTTCTATGGGTTGCTGCAAAATCACTTTGCCTGATTTGAAATCGCAACTTTTTTGTGGGCCCAGTGCTTTTTCGCAAATATAGTTGCTGATGTTGTCATACACATTGGAGCCGCATTTTGGGCACTTGCCCAGAGGCTGCCGGTCTGAGAAGTCTGGCGCTTCTGCGTTCTCATCGTCTGATGCATTGCCCTGACCAAAATCAAATTCCAATTTGAATTCGGGTGTGAGTTTCAAGACTGCAGAGAAGGGTTTGCCCATCTTGCTTCTGAAACCATCAAGCATGGGCAGGTGATGTTCTGAAATCAAGGTTTCGACTTCAGCCACTTCGAATTGACGGCCACCCGGTACTTTTGTGATTGAAAAATCGCAGCTTTCGCTGTTTGTACAAGAGAAACGGCGGTAATTTTCTTTCACCACCGATTTGCACTTTGGGCAAGGTGTTTTTAGCGTTGCGTAATCGCCGGGTATGGTTTCTTCGGTGTAGTTCTTTGCCCGTTCAACAATGTTGTTGGTGACCCGTGCAATTTCAGCCATGAAATTGTCGCGCGACAAGCGCCCTTTTTCCATTTGGCTGAGTTTGAATTCCCATTCACCCGTGAGTTCGGGCATGGTGAGTTCTTTTACTCCAAGGCCGCGCAACAAGGTCAGCAATTGGAAAGCTTTTGCGGTGGGTATGAGTTCGCGTGCTTCGCGCACCAAATACTTTTCTGCCAACAAACCTTCAATGATGGCCGCGCGGGTGGCTGGTGTGCCCAGCCCCTTCTCGCCCATGGCTTCGCGAAGTTCGTCGTCATCGACCAATTTGCCGGCACTTTCCATGGCTGAGAGCAAGGTGGCCTCAGAATAACGTGCCGGTGGTCGGGTTTTCTGTGCCAACAGGTCAATTGCTGCAACAGGCAGTTTTTCGCCCGCTGTGATGGCCACGAGTGTGTCGTTGTCGACCGCCAATTCTTTGCCATACACCGCCAGCCAGCCGGGTTCAGTAAGCACTTTACCTTCTGTTTTGAACTGGTGCGATTCCACTTGGGTGATACGGGTGGTGATGAGATATTCAGCCGCAGGGAAAAAGATTGCCAGGAAGCGCTTGACCACCATGTCGTAGAGCTTTTGTTCAGGCTCTGACAAGTTTTTTGGTGTTTGCAAGGTGGGGATGATCGCAAAGTGATCAGAGACCTTGGTGTTGTCGAAAATCCGCTTGTTGGGTTTTATCCAGCCTTTGTCCAGAATTTTTTGAGCGTGAGGCTGATAGCCCTGAACAAGCGCGGCCGATTCAGATTTTCCTGAGGCGCCTTCAATCAGGGCCTCCATGGTTTTTACAACCGTGCCCAGATAATCTTCCGGCAATGCACGTGAATCGGTTCTTGGGTAGGTCAGCACCTTGTGCTTTTCATACAGCGCCTGTGCAAGTCCCAAGGTGTTTTTAGCGGAAAAGCCGAACCTGCTGTTGGCTTCCCGCTGTAAGGTGGTCAGGTCAAACAGTTGTGGTGCAATTTGGCTGGAAGGTTTGCTTTCTTCGGACGCGCTGCCTTGTTTCCCCTTGCAGGCATCAACAATGGCTTGGGCTTTCGCCTCGTCCCAGAGACGGTCTGCACGGGCGTCAGGGTCATCGCCCTTCTTGAATTTCGGATCGAACCATTTGCCCTCATATTGACCAGCAAGCGCTGAAAAACCAGCCTTGATCTCAAAGTAGGGTCTGGAAACGAAACGGCGTATTTTTTCTTCCCGCTCTACAACAATGGTGAGTGTCGGGGTTTGAACCCGACCCACCGTGGTGAGGTAGAAGCCGCCTTCTTTGCTGTTGAACGCAGTCATGGCGCGGGTGCCGTTGATGCCGACCAGCCAATCGGCTTCGGAACGGCAACGGGCAGCGTCTGCCAGAGGTTGCATCTCGGTGTCGGAACGCAACTTCTTGAAAGCCTCGCGGATGGCACCGGGGGTCATGGACTGCAGCCAGAGACGGGAAACCGGTTTGTTGTTTTTCGCATGTTGAATGATCAAGCGGAAAATAAGCTCACCTTCACGCCCCGCGTCGCATGCGTTAATAAGACGGCCAATGTCTTTTCTCTTTAACAATTTCACCAGAACTTTCAGTCTGGGTTCTGTTTTTGCAATGGGCCGCAAATCAAAATGCGTGGGCAGAACGGGCAGGTTCGCAAAACTCCACTTACCCCGCTTGACCTCAAATTCTTCGGGCGCTGCGATTTCCAAAAGGTGACCGACCGCCGATGAAATGACATATTCTTCATTTTCAAAGTAGTCATCGTGCTTGGTGAAACCTCCGAGTGCCCTGGCAATGTCAGCAGCAACAGAGGGCTTCTCTGCAATAATCAGGGCCTTTAATGCGGGGGTGTCGTTCACGTGTGATGCTTTCTGGCGTTCAGTGGTCTATGGCGCGAAAGTGTAAGGGGCAGATAATCTATTTTGCAAGCGAAGTCTGATGTAACGCCGCTAAACTGCTGTATTTGGTCTCTTTTAGGTCATGGCCCAGTATTGCCCAGGCCTGGCTTCAATCTGCCCTTGCAATTCCATTTCACACAAAGCCACAGACAGGTCTTCCGGGGAGCATCCCGTTGCTTCTATTAGCAAGTCGAGCTGTTGCGGGTCTCTTTGAAGCAGGCGCAATACGTGTGATGACAGGGAATCTGCGGCGGTTACTTGCCCACTGGCTGTGTCATTTTTGCCCAGCTTACTGCGCGTTTTTTTCGTTTTCAAGCGCTGCTGGTCTGGTTCTGATTCAAGTACCTCTTGTTCAATGTCCTGAATGGTTTCCACCAGCGTAGCGCCCGCGCGAATGGCCTGATGACATCCTCTGGCCTGAGGACTGTCGATGGAACCGGGAATGGCCATGACAGATTTTCCGAGATCGTTTGCAATATTTGCAGTGATCAATGAACCTGACCGTGTTGCCGCTTCAACCACAACCAAACCTTTGCACAATGCCGCAATCAGCCGGTTACGGCGGGGAAAGAACACAGGGCGTGGCGGTGTACCCGGCGGGTATTCGGACACCAGCAGCCCCCCAGAGGCCTGAATTTTCTCATACAGGGCTGAATTTTCAGTGGGATAGACAACATCCACGCCACAGCCCAGAACAGCAATGGTTTTTCCGTGTACTTGCAGTGCGCCCACATGGGCGGCGCTGTCGATGCCCTTGGCCAAACCGCTGATGATGGTCCAGCCTTTTTTTGCGAGCTCTGCGGAAAAGTCGCGGGCGCGGCGTTTCCCGGACAGCGTGGCGCCGCGGCTGCCAACCATGGCAATGCCTTTGTCGTTTAACAAACTGACATCGCCCAGCAGAAACAGCAACATGGGCGGGGAAGGCAATTGGCGCAGGGTTTGTGGATAGGCGGCATCCCAGAAGCTGAGCAACTGGTGTTCATGGTTTGTATCGAGCCAGCCTGAACTGGCTTGAACCCATTCTTCAATGTGGGCCGGAACCTTGAGCCAGGCCTCCCAGACCGCAGGGGACAACTGACAGTTGGGAGGCGGCGTTTTCAGGCGGGCGTGGGTCGGATCTGCGACAGACCGCGCCAGCGCAATGCGCTGCGAGCCATTTAAGGCGTCGTGGAAAGCCAGACAGAGGGCTGCGCGAATAAAATCTGTAGAACAAATGAGAGACATAAGGTGTCACAGTAGTAAAATGGGTAATTGATTCAAGGTTTTCTCTGTTTATTGCGGGGAAGGCCGCAGGAAATAAGGAAGAGAACCATGGCGCTCATGCAGATTCTGCGCTACCCAGACCCCCGACTGAAAATTGTTGCCAAAACGGTCACTCAGTTTGATGACCAATTGGCGCGCTTGGCCAAAGACATGGCCGACACCATGTACGACGCACCCGGTGTGGGCTTGGCAGCCACTCAAGTGGACAGGCACATTCGCATGTTGGTGGCCGACGTGTCTGAACACCACGACGATCTCCATGTGTTTGTGAATCCGGAGATTGTTGATCGCAGTCAAGACAAGGTGCCCTATGAAGAAGGCTGCCTGTCTGTTCCTGGCATTTACGAAGAAGTCAGCCGCCCTGCCACCATCAGGGTGCGCAGCCAGAACCTGAAAGGCGAATGGTTTGAATTGTCCGCCGATGGTTTGTTGGCGGTGTGCATACAGCATGAGATAGACCACCTGGATGGAAAAGTTTTCGTTGAGTATTTATCGCAACTGAAACAGAACCGCATTAAAACCAAATTGAAGAAGCAAGAGAGGCTGGACGTTTGAGGCTGGTGTTTGCGGGTACCCCGGCGTTTGCTGCCGAAGCGCTGGAAGCCTTGCTGGCGGCCGGTCACCAAGTTGAGTTGGTGCTGACACAGCCTGACAGACCTGCCGGGCGTGGCATGAAATTGCAGGCCTCTGCTGTAAAGCAAGTGGCACTTCGGCATGGCATTGAAGTGCTGCAGCCGGTTTCCCTGCGCAAAGGCGAGGAAGCCGATCAGGTGTTCAACCGGCTGATGGATCCGTGCGGCAAAGGACGGCCAGAGGTGATGGTGGTGGCCGCTTACGGCCTGATTTTGCCCAAGCGCGTTCTGGAAGCTCCGTTGCACGGCTGTTTGAACATTCACGCCAGTTTGCTGCCGCGCTGGCGAGGGGCTGCGCCCATACACCGCGCCATTGAGGCGGGCGATGTGCAAACCGGCATCACCATCATGCAAATGGATGAGGGGCTTGATACCGGCGCGATGTGCCTGCAAGCCAGTCTGCCTATTGAAAATGACACCACAGGTTTGTTGCATGACCGACTGGCAGCACAGGGTGCGGCCATGATTGTCCAAGCCTTGGATCTGCTTGATGGCCAGCGGTTGGAGAGCGTGCCTCAACCAACGGAAGGGGTGACCTACGCTGAAAAAATCCGCAAGGAAGAGGCGCGCGTGGACTGGCAGCAGAGCAGCGCAGTTATTGCCCGAAAAATTGCGGCGTTTGATCCGTTTCCGGGTTGCTGGACCACAGTAGCATCGCTGGCTGATGAAAACATCAAGCTCTTCGAGGCAATTGCGCTTGAGTGCCCTGACGCGGGCAAGGCGGTGGGTACCGTGTTGCAGGTTGGTCAGGCAGGCATGGATGTGCAGTGCGGTCAGGGCGTTTTGAGAATTAAAACCCTGCAGCGTCCGGGTGCAAAAAAACAGCCGGCGCAGCAGTCACTGCACAATTCCGGCGTGCAATCCGGCGTTTGTTTGAGTTGATTTCCCTCGCCGACCAACCGGTTGCCTTGGTTCTTTTTTGAGGACGCAGACATGTTCAACTGGTTTAAAACCTTTTTGTTGATGGCCGCCTTCACGGCGTTGTTTGCAGTGGTTGGCGGTGCGCTGGCTGGGCGGGGCGGCATGATCATGGCCCTGGGCTTTGCTGCCCTGATGAACGTGGGTGCCTACTGGTTTTCAGATACTTTGGTGTTGCGTATGTACAATGCGCGGCAAGTCGATGCCCACACTGAACCGGCGCTGTATGAAATGGTTGCACAACTGGCGCAACGCGCCGGCCTGCCCATGCCCAAAGTGTATTTGATT
>JBEIKS010000039.1:0-13014 GCA_040379625.1 Burkholderiaceae bacterium | reverse complement strand
TTTGACCGCCTGCCCAAGTTGCCTTCGGTGTTGGATCCGCTGACGCTGCGTTTGCCCAAGCGCACGCTGACGCCCAAGGACATAGACGGCGCCTACGGCCTGGCCAGCCTGCTGACCTACAGCGATGTTGAAAGCCTGCGCACTGCTGCAGGTGGCGATCTCAAAGTGGTTTACCAAGCCATAGACCGGGCACCAGCCAGCTTGTTCGAGGCCAAACCCTTTGTGCGCGTTCATATGATGCAGTCTTTGCTCAGTCCTGCCGTCATGGCCAGTGTTGCGGCGTCACCGCGCTATGCCATGCTGGACACCTCTGAAATGTCTGCCCCTGTTTCCATTGGTTTGCCGCCTTTGGCGCTGAACGCCGAGTCGCCTTTGAATGATTACCAAAAATACTGTTTTTCCTGTCACCGGGGCAACCCGCAAAAGCGGCTGAACTTTATGGCCGGTTCCGATGAAAAAGAAGTGTTGGCCGTGCTTAAAAAGAAATCTGAGGTTCGCGAGGCGCTGGATTGGGAGCGTTATCAAGGCACGGACAAGGCTTCCAAGTTAATGCCACCGACCGATTCTGCGCAATATCGCCTGATGACTTCCGAGTTAAAACAAAATCCTCAATTGTTGGATAAGATGCGAGCAGTGATTCCGGGTTTGTTTGATTTTTAGGGAAGCGACCCGGTTTAAAAGGACAATAAAACCAAAACCGTGGAGACAAATCAAAAATGAAGGGCTTTCTAAAAACAGCCGGCGTTGTGCTTGCCATGGCTGCGGCTGCACCCGCCGTGGCTCAGCCCTTGTATGCGGGCCTCTACAAACAAAAATACGGATACGCGCCTTCCTGCAATGCCTGCCACCGCGATGGCGGTGGATCGCCTCTGGGTCCTTTTGGCAAGCAGTTCAAAGAGGCCGGTGAGTCGCTGGCGGCATTCGACAAAATTGCCAACCTTGACAGCGACGGCGATGGCGTTAAAAACGGTGAAGAGGCGGAAGCCAAATCCAACCCTGCCGATGCGCAGTCCACGCCTGCGAAAAAAGGCCAGTGGCTGGATGTCTCCAGCCTGATTCCCAAAGAGGTTCAGGCCTTGTTTCCTGCTGTCAGGGAATACCTGCCCCGCGATGCGGTGCTGACCCAGTCAGACATTGACCGGGCCAAGGCCATGGGCGTCGAGTTAAACCGCAAGGACGACAACACCATTTACATTCCTCTTGCTGAGCAACGCCCCGCCGGTTGCGCTCTGATTTACCCGGCGCAATACAAGGGCAAGGTTTTTTACCTGTTGTTGGCCACTGACCGGCAGTTAAACATCACCCAGGTCAAACCCCTGAATACGCGTCTGGTACCAGAGGCGGCCAACGCAAAGGTGTATGAATCGTTCAAGGGTATCGCACTGGACAAACTGCCCGCCGGGAACGGTTCCGATCTGGACGCCGCCATCAGCAACGCCACCCGCAAGGCTGGCACTTTGGTGTTTGTCCGTTTGAAGGGTGCATAAGCAATGAAGTTCTTCAAGCGGCATTGGCCGAATTTTTTGCTGGCCTTCATTATGTTGTTCGGTTTGTTTGGCGCCCGGCAGTTTTCACTTGCAGCAGCGCAGGCCGACATGAAAGCCGGCATTGTGGCGGTGGATGGTCAGTTGGTGAAACGCCCCGCCCCAGTGCAGTTGGCGCAGGCAGAACCGGCTGCATCAGCCGGCCAGACTACCGCTGCCAAGCCCGCTGGCGCTGGCGACGGCTTTGATTTTTTCAGTGACCAACCGGTTGCAGCCGATGATGTGGTGGTGGTGCCCGAGGAAAAGTCGAAATGGATCACCGTGGGCGGCCCCATTGGTTTGGTCTTGTTCATGGGGTTTACCTTGTGGCTGAACTGGGTGTTAATGCCCTATTCACCAAAAAGTGTGGACATCAACCTGAGACATTTTCCGCCTGCGGCCAAGCGCGGCATGGCGTTTGCCGTGTGTCTGTTTGGTGTGGCGTTTGCATTTGGTGCCTCTGAAATTTGGTACCAACTGCAGTTCTACGGCAGCTCAGAGGCGTTTTTTGCGCAAATGTCGCTGGGTAAGCTGATTGTGATGACGCATGCGCATTTGTTTGGCTTCACCACTGCATTTTTTATTGTGGGTGTGCCGTTTTCAATGCAGTTCAACAACCTGTCTGTTTACCAGTGGGTGTTGCCGGTGGGCTTGTCTGCCTCTTTCATTGACGTACTTTCCTGGTGGGGCATCAAGTACCTGTCAGCCAACTTTGAGTATGTGTCCATGTTGTGCGGCGTGCTGTTTTCCATCAGCTACCTGTGGATGCTGATTGGCTTGCTGCGGGTGTTGCTGTTCCCCGAAGTGGTTTGGAAATCCGACAAGGACAGGGAAGAGCGGCTCAAACGCATTCGTGAAAAACGCCGCAGCCGCTTGCGCCACATGAATGAAAAATATTTCGGCTAATGTTTTTTAGCCTGCCCGGTTTAATGTGAAATACAGAACCGCGGGAATGAACAACAGGCTGCCCAGGTTACCCACCATCACGATGGAAGCAACCGTGACCGGTTCCTGGGCATATTTCTCCGCAAATACAAAGTTCAGCACGGCCGGCGGCAAGGCACCGAAAATTAACAGCATGGCGGCGTGTTGTGCGGACAAATCCAACAGTTGCGCCAGCGGCCAGGCCACCAATACACCCGATAAGGGGCAAAGCACAGCGCCAATCAAGGCCACTTTCAGGTTCACCAAGGCTGACTGAGTCAGACGCACCCCCAAAGAAAACAGCAGCAGGGGAATGGAAACGTCGCCCAGCAATTTAATGGAAAACAGCAAGGGCGGCCACAAACTGAGTGAGCTTAAAGACACGGCCAAACCTGCAATGCTGGCGCCTATGACCGGCACACGCCAGAGTTGGTGCAGGGCGGTGTTTTTGTCCAGCAGCCAGGTACCCAGTGAGTAGTGCAGCGTATTTTCCACCATGAACAAAACAATGGCGGCAGGCATGGCCTGTTCCCCGAACGCCAGCAACGCCAACGGCAGCCCCATGTTTCCAGAGTTGGTGAACATCATGGGGGGTACGAAGGTGGCCGGTGCAATTTTTAACCAGCGCGCCACAGGCAGCGCAATCAGGCCGCTGAACAGCACCACGCCGAGTGCGCCCAGTGCAAGCGGCCAATACGTCAGCAAATCAAACGACTTTGACGCCAGTGCGGAAAACACCAGGGCAGGCACGAAAATATCCATGTTCAGTTGGTTGGCAAAGCGCATATCGGGCTTGTGCACCCGCCCGTAAAAAAAGCCCGCGAGGACAATCATGAAAATCGGAAATACAATACTGGCAACTTGAAGCATCTCAACCTGGTTATTCGTTAGTAGAAAGTTTTTTCGTGGTTCAACAATTGTCAAAAAAACCTTGGCTGGGTGTGTTTACCTTTGCAGCCTTGGTGGTTTGCATTACATCGTGGTTTGCCATCATGACGCCACTGGTGATTTTACGAGCAGCACCCATTTACAAGGTTCAGCGTCTTTTTGCCCGTCTGAATGTGAAATTCGCCACGTTTTGGGTGGGCAGCAACCAGTTGCTTTTCAAGTGGCTGCATCCGCTGCAACGCCCTGTTCACATTGAAGGCCACATCAAGCCCAACAGCAGTTACATGGTGTTGAGCAATCACCAGTCGTGGGCCGATATTCTGGTGCTTTTCAACGTGCTGCACAAACGTGTGCCATTTGCGCGGTTTTTCTTGAAAAAAGAGCTGATCTGGTTGCCCATTGTGGGCGTTATCTGCTGGGCCATGGATTTTCCGTTCATGAAACGCCACAGCGCCGCAAAATTGGCCAGAAACCCGGCGTTGGCGGCAGACGACCTTGAGACCACCCGCAGGGCCTGTGAAGTTTACAAACTCAACCCGGTTGCGGTGGTGAATTTTGCTGAGGGCACCCGTTTTTCGCCCAAGAAAGCGAAAAAAACAAAGTCACCTTATCGCTATCTGTTGAAGCCGAAATATGGCGGTTTGTCTGCCGCGCTCAATGCCATGGGCGAGCAGTTTGCCGGTATTGTGGATGTCACCATTTGCTATGAGCCCTCTGAAGATTCCATTGCCTGGTCTTGGTTGTGCGGCCGCCAGACCAAGGCACGGGTCCATATCCGGGTAATACCCGTTCCTACAGACCTCATTGCCGGAAATTACAGGGAAGACGCTGAGTTTCGTCAGCGTTTCAAGAACTGGCTGGACGGTGTCTGGCGTGAAAAAGACGAACGCTTGAAACACATGCACGGCGTTGCCTGAGGCAGCCGCGGCGCTCTGTAGCCTCAGTTGCGTTTTGCAAACAGGTAGTCGGCCACATGCGGGTTCGAATCGCGTTCTTCGCCAAATGTTGATGTGGGGCCGTGACCGGGAATGAAGGTGACATCGTCGCCGAGCGGGAACAATTTGTCGCGGATGGCGTTGATGAGATCCATGTGATTGCCCTTGGGGAAATCTGTGCGCCCAATGGAGCCTGAAAAAATAACATCACCCACCACCGCCACACGGTCTGTTTCATGGAAAAAAACCACATGGCCCGGCGTATGCCCCGGGCAGTGAAACACTTTCAGCGTTTGTGCGCCGAATTTTACGGTGTCGCCGTCTTTGAGCCAGCGGTCTGGCGTGAACGCTTGGGCCGGCGGAAAGCCAAATTGCACGCTTTGCATGGGCAGCAGGTCTATCCAGAATTTTTCAGCTTCGTGCGGTCCTTCAATAGGCACCTGCAATTGAGCCGCCAGCGCCGCTGCACCGCTGCAATGGTCTACGTGGCCATGTGTCAGGAAAATTTTTTCGACCGTAACACCCTGTTGTGCCACCACGGCCATGATGCGTTCAAGGTCGCCGCCCGGATCTACAATTGCAGCGTGCCGGGTCTCTTCACACACCAACAAGGAACAATTTTGCTCAAACTGGGTGACTGGAATGATGGTGATTTTCATGCGGGCTCGGCTTCTTCGGAATGCGGTGCATTCCAGATATCAGGAAATTCAATGCCCTTATTCTACTCCGCCTTCGTACTGTTTACGGTGGCGTAGGTCTGTATGGCGGTGGTTGCAATCAGAGACAAGGCCATGTCGATGTTTTCATTGTTGCGAACGGTTGCCGACGTGATTGCAGCAACCATTTTGTCTTCCATGTCTCTGGCCAGTTGCAGGGTGTCGGGTACGGGTTTGTTTTCCGCAACCTTTCTGGCGGCGCTGGAAAAAAACACGGTCGCAGAGGGGCCCACCTCAGGTTTGGGTACCGCAACGGATTGAGGCGCAGGCGCAGGTGGTTTGCCTGCGCGTTGCGCATTTGCGGAACCGGATTCGCCATTGACTGGGCCAAGAGGATTCACCGACATGCCTTCTATTTGATAACAATCGTTTATTTTCTCAAAGCTTTGACGACTAGACTGTGAATCTCTGTGTCATGGCGGTTGGGCTGCTATGATAACCCTGCAAAATTCAGCTTCGCAACGGCCTACACAGGAAAAAAAGTTTGCATGTTTGAAACCGATATTCAAATACGCTTTGGCAGTTGGCAGCGCATGCAGCCGCTGGCTGCCCCCATCCGTCTGGCCGTGTTTGTACATGAGCAAGGCATCGCAGAGTCTGAGGAATGGGACGAGGCAGACGCTGTTGCCGTGCACTGGGTGGCCTTGTTCGAGGGTGAGCCTGTGGGCTGCGCCCGTCTGCTCACCGACGGCAAGATTGGTCGCATGGCTGTGCTCAAGCCCTACCGCGGCATGGGTGCGGGCAAACGTTTACTGCAATGCGCTGTCGAATACGCCGCCGAGCGCCGGTTTTCCAAAGTTGCGCTGAGTGCGCAAATGCATGCGAAGTCCTTTTATGAGCAACAAGGTTTTGTGGCGGAAGGCGAGCCCCATTTCGAGGTGGGCATCGAACACCAATGGATGTCGCTGTCCTTGCAACAGGCGCCCAAGGCTGTCCCTTTGCTTGCGTTTCTGGAAGGGGTGTCCGAGAAAGTCAGTGAATTGGACATGCGTTGGGTGATTGCAACAGTTTCTGAGTTAAAACGCCCCGGCAACGGACATGTCTACTTCACATTGGTGGAAAACGATGCAGCCGGCAGTGTTGTCGGCAAGGTGCGCGCAAATCTCTGGAAAAGCACAGCCATTGCCCTGGAAACAAAATTTCGCGCCGCCACCAGCAAGGGGCTGGAAAACAATCAGGAAGTCATGTTGCAGGTGAAGGCAGAGTTTCACCCTGGCTACGGCATGTCCGTGGTGGTGAAAGACATCCATCCCGAATTTACTTTGGGGCAACTACAGGCACGCTTGCAAGCCATACGGCTGGAATTGCAGCGTCTGGGCATTGCCACCAGAAACAAGGCCCTCGCTGTGCCTGAAGATTTTTTTCGCATTGCGGTGCTCAGCCCTGAAGGGGCTGCCGGTTTGGGTGATTTTCAAACCCGTGCCGATGGCCTGATGCACGCAGGCGTGCTGCAGTTTGTTTATTTCACGGCGGTATTCCAGGGCACCGGTGCTGCCAGTGCCATGAGCCGGGCCCTGGACGCAATTGCGCTCAGCCATGTCGAACAGGCATTTGATGCGCTGGTCATTATTCGCGGTGGCGGCAGTGAACTGGACCTGGCCTGGTTAAACGACATTGAAATTGCCCGGCGGGTGTGCCTCATGCCCATGCCTGTGTTGGCGGGCATCGGCCATGAACGCGACAACACCATTGTGGATGAACTGGCCTGCCTGCGTTTTCCCACACCCTCCATGGTGATTGATTACATTGAGGAAGTGGTGCTTGGGCGTTTGAACCGGGTGGCCCAGAACGTACGTGATGTGGTGAGAATCGCCAGACAGAAACTAAAAACCGCGCGACTTCAAGTGCAAAACACGCAAGGCAAAATTACCGAGCAAGCGCGGATGAAACTGTTGAAGGCCAGCACACAGGCCGACAAGGGTTGGCAATTTATTCGGCACACCAGCCAGAGCAACTGCGGGCAGGGCCGAAGTGCGGTTGAGCGCTTGTTTCTTGATGTCATCAAGCCTTTGTCTCGACAGCAACTGAAAACAGCCGCCGAACGTTTGCAGCGCATGTTTCAGACTGACATCAAGGAAACAGCAAGGCGTAGGCTTGAAACCGCCGGTTTTAAAGTGGAGTCGCAGAAAGATGTGGTGGCCGCTCAAAATCCGGAGCGCATTCTACAGTTGGGCTATGCTTTGGTGCTTGATGCAAACGGGCAGGCATTAACCAGTGCCGGGAAAGTCAGGCAGCAAACCGCCTTCAACATTCAATTCAAAGACGGCACGGTGGGTGCCGCCTTAAAGGGAGAGCCACACAATGAGTGAGAACACCTACCCGGCATTGAATCCGGAGAGTTTTAACGCAGCCTACCAAAGGCTGGAAACCATCGCCAACAAATTAAGGGCCAGCGAGAGCAAGCTTGACATTGATTCCCTGTTGCCTGATGTTCAGGCCGCCATGGCCGCCTACGACATTTGTAAGCAGCGCCTGGCGGCTGTGGGTTTGGCACTTGATGAACAACTCGGCGACACGCCCGATTAGTGCATTTCAGCGATTGCGGTGTTTGCGTGCCGCGATTTCATTTTCCAGCAGGGCGGCGAAGTCGAACAGGTCATCCAGGTCTTCGGTGGAAAACGTGCGCGGCGCTGTATCAAGCAGACACAAGCTGCCCAGAATAACGCCGTTTTCGGAATACACGGGCGCGCCAGCGTAAAAACGTATTTTCGGACGACCCACCACCAGCGGATTGTCAAAAAATCTGGGGTCGTGGCAGGGGTCTTCCACCACCAGTGCTTCACGGCTTTTCACCACATGACCACAAAACGAGACACTTCTCGGTGTGGATTTTGATTCCAGACCGCAGGCTGACTTAAACCACTGCATGTCTTTGTAAACCATGGACATCAGGGCCATGGGCACTTGAAAATGCCGCTTGGCCAAGCGTGTAATGCGGTCAAAACCTTCTTCGGGCTCAGATAAAACCAACCCTAGGGTTTCCAATTCCTCTGAGCGTTCTGTTTCATTTTCGCAGAGTTCGGGCTCAATCATTTTTTACATCCTTGTACAGCTGGGCTTGGCGATTTGATCGCTAAAGCGTGATTTTAGTCTTGGACAAAGTCGCGTGAGCAACAATTTACCCCTGAATCTGTTAAACATTTAAAAGCCACTTGGCGACTCAGCAAAAGTGCTTAAAAATCAATCATGTTGGCTGCCACCAAGGCCGTGTTTTCCATGGGGAGGAAATGTGTGCAACCCTGAACCACTGTTTGTGACCAGTGTGGCCTGATTGTTTTTAGCAAGGCTTGCGAGCGTTTGCCGCAGGTTGAGCCCCGTTCTGCCAGCAGCAATTTAACGGGGCAGCCCTGCTTTGCCAACTGGGTCCAAGGCCAGGCTTCCACCACCGAAAAAGTACGACTTTCCCATTCCGGCCTGCAGCGCAGGGTAACGCGGCTTGCATCGGCAGCGCCGGCCGAGGGTTTGAAGGCGTCTTGTGTGTAATGGCGCAGCCAGGCTTCGGGCCAGGCTGAAAATGAACGCTTGCCCCGGTAACTTTCGAACGCCTCATTGCTGTCTGCAAATTCCGCACGTCGCCTTTTTGCGCCGGCCGCCAATGAAAAGCCCTCGTTTTTGCCCAATACCTGCAGCGTTTTCATGACACTGCCCTGCAACGGGTCGAGCAACACCGGGTCAATTGCAAACACGCCCCGGATGCGCTCAGGGTGGCGGTGCGCAGCCACCAGACTGCACATGCCGCCTATGCTGTGCCCCGCCAGAAAAACCGGTTCGTTGAACTGCTTGATAATGAAGCTCAGATCGTCGTAGTAGCGCCGCCAGCTGCGCAGCGCTACCGGGTTGGCTTCTACAGTGGAGAAACCGTGGCCCCGGGCGTCTGGTGCCACGATGCGGTAATGCTGTGCAAGCGCCTCAAACAAGGGCAGGTAGGTGCGGGCGTGAAACCCTGTCGCATGCGAAAAAATCATCAAGGGCAGGTGTTTTTGATGTGCACCGACTTGTATGGTGGAAAACTCACCCCCGTCAGGGTGTGGCAGTGCGATGCGGGAAAAATCCATTATCTAGCGGCTGTTTCTGCGTTTCTGATCAGTAAAACGCTGTATTTTTTTCTGAGTTCAACCATTTCTTCGCTGCTGGCTTCAATGTAGCCAATAGCGCCCTCGCGGCTGCTGATAAGGTTCAGCATTTTCAGGCGATCGCGTACTTCTTCCGGTGGGGTTCCCAAACCCACATAGCGACGCGTGGCCCAGTAAGCAATGTATTCGGCGTCTGTCTTGCCAATGACAGTGCCCAAAAAGCGTTGGCGCACCGGGTTGTCCGGTGTGTAGTTGAGTGGCGTCAGGCTTTTGTTGTTGTAGTCGAGTTGCTTGCCTGTGTAGATGCGTTCTGCGATGCGTTCTGTCATGCCGCTCAGCTCCACCTTTGAAAGCAGGTAAAGCTCCGCCCGAGCGCAAGCGCTGCTCAATGCGAGCAGTGCGATCAAGAGAGGGCGGCGCAAGCGTGTCATGGCGGTGTGTTTAGAATATCTTGCTGAAAGACAAGGTCATGACATTGGTGTCGAGATAGGGCGGAGCATTGTCGAACAAGGCGGAGTCCTCCCCGGTTTTGATGTGTTTGAACTCTGCCTTGAGTTTGCTCAAGGCCTCCAGGCTGTAGGCAGTACCAAGCGCCACAGACCGGTTTTTACGCTCCTGATTGTTTTGAAGGCCGCTTTCTTCCCTCGAGTAGGCGAAGGTGGTGTAAGGCGTGAGTTTTCCCAAGGTTTTTTCAACTATGACAGCACCGCTTTGTGATTTCGGTCCGTTGCTTTGGTCCGGGTAATCCGCCTTGAATAACTCAATGCGCCCCATGACCGGACCAACCGGCCCGCGCAGGCCGATGGTTTTGACCTGAACGCGAAAGTCCATGCTGTTGTTGTTGGCATTCTTGTATTCGGAAAAATTGAACTGCGCTGCATATTTGTCTGCTTCGGCCTTCACATTCAAACCCACCAGATTCAAAGGCACATTGATAAAAAATGCGTTTGAACTGTTGTTGCCCAGCGCGCGAATGTAAGTGTCGGTTCTTCCACCGAACACTTCCAGCGAGCCTTCAACCCGACGGGTAATGTCAAAGTAACGCGTCAGGCTGCCGCCGTAGTATTCAAGCAGGTTGGTGGAGAAATAAATTTCGGGTGGAAGTCTTGCCGGAGTGTAGGTGGCGCCAATGTCCAGGTTCTGGGCGTCTAGCACCAGGTTGTTCCGCATCTTGCCGCCTCTGACCAGCCAGGCACTGCTGGGACGGTAATTGAGAATTGCCCATTTGAAATCTGCGCGCGTGGCGTGGTCTTTACGATCGGATTCAAATGCAGCCACCTGTATGGTGGAACTCAAGGTATTGGAAAATTTAGAGTCCAACTGCACCCCGACAATTGAACCGGAGCGAAAGGTTCCGCCATCGTCAATGCTGCGCAAATAGCGCGAGGAGTTGTTGGACAGCGAATAACTCAAGGTCATGAATCCGCTGACCGAACTGGTTTGTGCGTGCGGCGATGTCGGCAACAACATCAGCAGCGCAGCAGCGCAGCCTGTCAGCCTCAGCGGATACTTAAAATGATTCATGTTGTCCCTTCGCTTCAAGTGGACCCGTTTGCATCGAGTTCCTGCAACACGGTTTGTACATCTTCCAGCACGGTCGGCCAGATTGAATCGAGTTCATCCAGCGCAGCCTGAAAACTCTGTGTCTGCAATTTCACTTGCTTCTCCAGATTCTCCACCTTGCCATGCAGTTCAATGGCGCCCAAAGAACCGGCTGCACCTTTTAATGAATGAAGCTCCACCAACAAACCTTTTTCATCGCCAGCGAGCAATTTTTCCCGCAGGGTTGCAATGAAATTGTTATAGGTTTTCAGAAAAGTTTCCATCAGTTTTTTAATCAACGGACGGCGCGCAGCGAATTTGTTGTCCAGTTCCGTCAGGTTGATCCACACCGTGGTTCTCATGGGTTCTCCGCAGCTTCGCTCAAGGGGCGAGAAAAGTTTCTTTGTATCCAGACGTAGAGTGCGTCCATGTCGAAGGGTTTTGTCATCACGGCATTCATACCGCTTTCCAGACATTTGTCCCGAGCTTCTTCAAAGGCGTGTGCCGTCATGCCCAGTATCGGCAGGTCCTTGAGTCCCAGGGTTGTCCGGATGTATCTGGTGGCCTGATAGCCATCCATCTGCGGCATCTCCACATCCATCAAGACAAGGTCGATGGCGGCTTTCTTTTGTTCGAAGAACTCAACAGCCTCCAGACCATTGTCGCAAATATGAATGAGCGCACCTTCCAGTTCCAGGGTGTCTTTTGCGACCTCCTGATTGATCGGGTTGTCCTCCACCAGCAAGATGCTCAAGCCGGCAAGCAGCTTTTGATTGTCTGTTGGCTGCGGAGTCCATGCGGGTTGTTGTGGCGGCGCGGTAGCGTCAACTGTTGGTAGCGGTTCAGGCGCAAGCTCAGGCTGGGCTTTTTCCGCGGTGAATTCCAGACTGAAGCAACTGCCTTTGCCAACGGTGGACTCGATGTGGATTTCGCCTCCCAGTGCTTGCGCCAGCCGTTTTACAATGGCGAGCCCCAAGCCTGTGCCGCCATAAACCCGTGTGGTGGACTGGTCGGCTTGCGTGAATTCCTCGAAGGCGTCCGCAATTTGTTGTTCAGACATGCCTATTCCTGTGTCCGAGACCGACAGGCGCAGTGCCATTTGCCCGGAGAAGCCTTCTTGAACCTGCGCCGACAGCACCACGGAACCTTCATGCGTGAACTTGACCGCGTTCGACAGCAGGTTGGTGAGAATCTGCTTTAGCCGAAGCGGGTCGCTGACAATCCAGCATGCACCACCCGTTGCATCCAGTGCTGAAACATCCACACGGGTTGTAACGCGTTTCTTTTCAGCGGTCAGGCTGACCAGGTCCATTGAGGAATTCATGAGCGCAACCAAGTCACAGGCCTGCATTTCCAGCGTGACCTTGCCCGCCTCTGCCTTTGAAAAATCCAGAATGTCGTTCACCAGACCCAGCAGGAATTTTGCGGAGTCCACCACCTTGTTCAGATAGTTTTTTTGCTTGGGCGCCAGTTCGGTTCTGGCCAGCAATTGCGACATGCCGATCACGGCGTTCAGCGGCGTTCTCAATTCATGCGTCATGTTCGCTAGAAACCGGCTCTTAACACGGGTTTCCAGTTCGGCCTTTTCTCGCGCCTGTTCGGCTTTGTACATGGCCTCGGTGGCTTTGCGCGCCAGGTCTTTTTGCATCAGGTCAAAACGCACGGCGCGGATCATACGGTTCATGGAATGGCTGAGAATGCCGATTTCCGCCACCACTTTACTTTCCTTGATACTGACTGAGTAATCGCCTTCTGCCATTTTCCCAGCGCTTTGGGCCATTTGTTCAATTGGCTTGATGATGCCGACGCGGAGCAAATAGAGAATGATGAGCAAAATAACGCCGGAGAGCAGGGAGAGGAACAACAACACGCGACCGGCCTGGGTAATTTTTTCCTGTGTCGAGATGTTTTCTGTTTCTTGTTTTTGATTAATGAGGTCAAACAGCGTGTTTAGCTGACCTTCAATTTCATTGGTCAGTTTCAGGTGTTCATTGGCGTACATGAAGGCGGTGGCGTAGGCCGTGTCCGCCGGCGCCTCGGTCACGAAGGCTTTGTTTCTGACATCGTAAAGCCCCTGTGCAGCGGCAAAGATAATTTTTTCCCGTGTCCGAAGTTCCCGGCTGCTTTGCAAAAGCTCCAGACCGATGGCTTTGCTGCCGCCCTCAATGCGCAGGTTTTCTATGCGCTCCTGCAACGACTGGCTTTTTTGATTGACTGTGCCAATGGCCGTTGTTTGGTCTACCAGCAAGGTGTCCCAATAAAGAGCGGAAGGCGGGCGGGAAAAAGACTTCTGTCCGCTGTGGACGTCTAGAATGTCGTAGTAGTAAATCAGGAGTTTCGGATTTTGCGTGGCCACATAAACGGCCACCATTTTTTGCAGCGCCGACATTTCGGCTTGAATCAGGGAAACATC
>JBEIKS010000038.1:0-13087 GCA_040379625.1 Burkholderiaceae bacterium | reverse complement strand
GCAGTATTTCTCCCGGCAGCGCCTACTTGCATTACTGTGGCAACGAAACCATCGACGGTGTGGAATTCAAACACACACCCGACATGCACAGCTTGGGTGCAGCGCATGTGCCACTTGTTTGCGATGCGTCTTCCAATATTTTGTCTCGCCCCATGGATGTGGCCTCGCACGGCCTGATTTACGGTGGTGCACAAAAAAACATAGGACCGGCCGGTCTCACGTTTGTCATTGTTCGCGAAGACCAACTCGACCGCGCACTCGATGTCTGCCCCTCTGCGTTTAATTACCGCACGGTCTACGACAACCACTCCATGTACAACACTCCGCCAACCTACGCCATCTACATTGCGGGTCTGGTGTTCAAGTGGTTGAAAGACATGGGTGGTTTGCCTGTTGTGGCCGAGTTGAATCGAAAAAAAGCGCAAATGTTGTATGAGGCCATTGATGGCAGCGCTTTGTATGTGAACAGGGTCAGACATGCAGACCGTTCTTTGATGAACGTGCCATTCCAGTTGCGGGAAGAGGCGCTGAACGCCGAGTTTTTGAGCTTGGCACAGGAACGTGGGCTGACCCAACTCAAAGGCCACAAGTCGGTGGGGGGCATGAGAGCCTCCATTTACAACGCCATGCCAATTGAGGGCGTGGAAGCCTTGGTGGACTTTATGCTGACGTTCGAGAAGGAGCGCGCCTGATGTCTTCCGGTGATTCCGACCTCACCCCGCTGCGAAATCAAATCGACGCCATTGACAGCCAGTTGCTGAAACTTCTCAATGAGCGCGCAGATTTGGCACAGCGCATTGGTCATGTGAAAGCAAAAACCGATGCGCCCGTCATGCGCCCTGAACGCGAAGCGCAAGTTGTGGCCCGTTTGTTGTCTGAAAGTCTGGGGCCTTTGCCGCAGGCCTCCATTGTCCAGTTGTTTCGGGAAGTCATGTCGGCCTGCCGCGCCATGGAGCGCCGTGTCGCAGTGGCTTACCTCGGGCCGGAGGGCACTTACAGCGAACAGGCCGTGTGGTCGCATTTTGGCCGTTTTGTAAATGCCATGCCAGAATCCACGTTGGAAGAAGTGCTGCGCAACGTGGAAACCCAGACCAGCGATTTTTGTGTGTTGCCGGTGGAAAATTCCACCGAGGGTTCTGTTACCCGTACGCTTGATCTGCTGCTGCAAACCAGCCTTAGCATCAGCGGCGAAGTTGCTTTGCCCATACACCACCAATTGCTGACAAATGCGGCAACCTTGGCCAATGTCACAGAGGTGTGCGCGCATCCACAAGCGCTGGCGCAGTGCAAGGCGTGGTTGCAGGCGCACCTGCCTCAGGCCAGACAAACGCCAGTGTCAAGCAATGCCGAAGGTGCCTTGATGGCCAAGAGCAGCTTTTCAGTGGCTGCGATTGCCGGTCAGGCCGCACGTGAACGCTATGAATTGCCCGCATTGGCAGAGCACATTCAAGACGATGCCAGCAATCAAACCCGGTTTTTGGTGCTCGGGCAGTTAAAGCCCGGGCCCAGCGGCAATGACAGAACCTCGCTGATTCTGGCCTTGCCCAACCATCCGGGTGCGGTTTATCGCATGCTGGAACCGCTGGCGGTCAATGGTGTTTCCATGACCCGCTTTGAATCCAGGCCCGCCCGCACCGGTCGTTGGGAATATTATTTCTACATCGACGTTCTGGGCCACCAGGCTGACCCCAATGTGGCAAAAGCGCTGACCGAACTCGAAGCCCAAACTTCATTCTTCAAATGCCTGGGGTCCTATCCCGTGGCTCCACTGCAATCCGTTTTTTAGGCTGTCCCCATGAGCATTCAAGCGAACGCACCTCAGCACGTCAGTGCATTGGCGCCTTATCAACCCGGTAAGCCCGTATCTGAAATTGCGCGGGAATTTGGTTTGGATGAAGCCAGCATTGTAAAACTGGCTTCCAATGAAAATCCGCTGGGCATGAGCCCGAAGGCCCGTGAGGCCATGTTTGCCGCAGCAGCAGAATTGGGACGTTACCCAGACCCAAACGGCTTCGGTTTAAAGTCTGCGCTGGCCAAGCGCTATGGCGTACCGGCGGAGTGGGTCACCTTGGGCAATGGTTCCAATGACATCCTTGAGTTGGTAGCACATGCGTTTTTGGTGCAAGGCACCTCTAGCGTGTATGCGCAGTTTTCTTTTGCGGTGTATGCCTTGGCAACGCAGGCCACTGGGGCGAAATCGGTGGTGGTTCCCGCCATTGATTTTGGTCACGATTTAAACGCAATGCTGGCGGCAATTGATGAAACCACCCGCGTTGTATTCATTGCCAACCCGAACAACCCCACCGGTACGTTTTTAACTGGCGCAGCCATAGAGGCGTTTCTGGCGGCGGTGCCCAAGCGGGTGGTGGTGGTGCTGGACGAAGCCTACAACGAATACCTTGAGCCGGCCGATCAGTACGATGCCATGGCGCTGGTGCGCCGCTTTCCCAACTTGTTGGTGTCGCGCAGTTTTTCCAAGGCTTACGGTCTTGCCGGTTTGAGGGTGGGTTATGGCATTGCCCAACCCGAACTCACCGATTTGATCAACCGCATTCGCCAACCGTTCAATGTGAACACCTTGGCTCAGGCTGCGGCATCGGCTTCCCTGTTTGATGAAGAATTCCTCCAGCGCACCTACGACACCAACCGCGAAGGTTTAAAGCAGTTGGAAGCGGGGTTGGCGGATCTGAACCTTTCATGGGTGCCTTCTTACGGCAATTTTTTGTTGGTCAAGTTCGGTGCCATGGCTGGCCGTTTAAACACAGAGTTGCTGCGCAGGGGTGTGATTGTTCGCCCTGTGGGCAATTATGGCTTGCCTGAATACTTGCGCATTTCCGTAGGAACCCATGCGGAAAACGCTGTTTTTCTGCGGGTGTTACCTCAGGCCATGCAAGCTGCAGCCACTTAATTCGCGGGCAGTGAACATGACTGAGCAAGCCTTTGTTCCTTTTGAGCGTTTGGTGATCGCTGGCGTGGGCCTCATGGGAGGCTCGCTGGCCCTGGCCGCCAGGCAACGAGGCTTGGCCAAGCGTGTCGTGGCGTATTCGCGGCGTTTGGAAACCTCAAACGCGGCACTGCAGATGGGCTTGGTTGATGAAGTCTCCAGTAATTTATCGCAGGCCTTGGAAAACGCAGATGCTTTATTTCTGGCGGCGCCGGTTGCACAGTTTTCAGCACTGCTTGGCGCAGTGGCTGCGGGCAATTATCCAGATTTGCTGGTGTTTGACGCCGGCAGTACCAAAGCCAACATTGTAGGCATGGCCCGTCAGTTGGCTCAGTCCCAGTCTGGCGTCAGTTCGCCTTGGTTCGCCAATTTTGTGCCCTGTCACCCCATTGCTGGCGCGGAAAAGCATGGGCCTCAAGCCGCGGTAGCAACGCTCTATGAGGGTCGAACCTTGGTGCTTTGTCCCCACGCGGACAACCATGCCTCCAGCGTGGCTCGGGTGCGGCAGTTCTGGCAAGCCATGGGCATGCGCGTCATGGACATGGAGGCGCACGAACACGACCGTCTCTTTGCCGCCGTCAGTCATTTGCCGCACTGGTTGGCCTATGCTTATGTGCACAGTCTGCTGCAAGCACCCACTGGTACCGAAGACATGCAAGAGGGTGGGGCCGGTTTCAGGGATTTTTCAAGAATTGCAGGCAGTTCACCTGAAATGTGGGTCGATATTTTTCAAGACAATCAGGCGCAGATGTTGGCGCATCTCGATGTATTTCAGGCGTCTTTGAATCAGTTCCGTGATGCGCTGGTTCGCGGAGACCGTCAGCAATTGTTGGACGAACTCACGCGGGTATCTGGCAGTCGGAAAAGTTGGGTGGGGCGCTAAAAACCGGTTTCCGACCGTTTTTCCTGTTGTGTCAGGCAAATTGCGCCTGACCCGCAGACCTGATCCAGTCAGCCAGTTTCTGCAGTTCTTCCCTGATCCTATGTTCAATGCGAGCTTCAAGCCCGTGCCGGTATTCCGGGCTCAGCATTTCTTCAAGACGCTTCATCAGTTTGGTGTTGAATCTTTTCAATTCCGCCAGTTCATTGATGATCTGAGGTTTTAAAATCGCAACATAATTTGGTTCCAGCCCCAGAGGAATGGAAAGCATGAAACGCTCGCCTTCCAGCGTCAGCAAACCATCGACGGCCGATTCCAACCATCTTTCTTGCGGAGAGGAGTTTCTGAGTTTGAAGTTGCTGCTTTGTGAGAGTTGGGGCGAATTCACGTTGTCTCCGTTTTTTATATTCTTTTCCCTTTTATAATGATGCCTTTCCGAGCTCAAATCCGATTTCCCCCAAATGGGGAGTGTCGACGCTAAGCTGAGGTTTCTTCTAAACTTTCTCCGGTGTTTTCAATGCGCTATCTTGTTCGTCACGTCAGTTCTCTGTCTGGAAGTATCCGGGTTCCCGGCGATAAATCCATTTCTCATCGCTCCATCATGCTGGGCGCAATCGCAGATGGTGTTACCCGGGTTGAAGGTTTCCTGGAAGGCGAGGACGCCTTGTCCACCATGAATGCATTCCGCGCTTTGGGTGTAACCATTGAAGGCCCAGATCAAGGGCGGGTCAGTGTGCACGGCGTGGGTCGGGAAGGTCTGAAAACACCCGCCATTCCATTGGACTGCGGCAATTCAGGAACCTCCATGCGGCTGATGGCCGGTTTGCTGGCAGGGCAGAATTTGCGCGCCACCATGACTGGCGACGAAAGCCTGAGCGGACGACCCATGCGACGTGTCACCGATCCCTTGGCCTTGATGGGCGCAAACATCAGCAGCTCAGAAGGCGGACGTCCTCCGCTCAACATATCGCCCGTACCGTCATTGAAAGCCATTGATTACACCCTGCCCATGGCTTCTGCCCAAGTGAAATCAGCGGTGTTGCTGGCGGGCTTGTATGCAGACGGCGTCACCACGGTCACCGAACCTGCACCCACCCGCGACCACACCGAGCGCATGCTAAAAGGTTTCGGCGTTGAGGTAGGGGTGGACGGTCCCCGGGTCAGTATCGCCGGTGGGCAACGCCTGACAGCCTGCCACATCGATGTACCGGCAGACATTTCTTCTGCCGCATTCTTTTTGGTGGCCGCCAGCATTGCCGAGCAGGCCGACATCACCGTGCGCCACGTGGGCATCAACCCAACCCGCACAGGCATTATCGACATTCTCAAGCTCATGGGTGCCAACCTGGAGTTGCTCAACCCGCGTGAAGTGGGTGGGGAACCCGTGGCAGACATCCGCGTGCGTTCGGCGCAACTCAAGGGCATCGACATTCCAGAGCACTTGGTTCCTTTGGCCATCGACGAATTCCCGGTGTTGTTCATCGCCGCTGCCAATGCCTTGGGGCGCACCACGCTGACCGGTGCAGAGGAATTGCGCGTCAAGGAGTCTGACCGCATTGCTGTCATGGCCGATGGCATGAAACTCTGCGGTATCAATGCGCAACCCACCCCAGACGGCATGGTCATTGAAGGGCTTGGCCACTTGAGCGGCTCCCGTTATTCGGGCGCAACGGTCGAGTCCCATGGTGATCACCGCATCGCCATGTCATTTACCGTGGCGGCGTTGCGGGCAAGTTCAGAAATGAATGTGTTGAACGCAAAAAATGTGGCCACCTCCTTCCCCAATTTTGTAGAGCTGGCCAAACACATCGGTTTTGACCTGACGGTGGTTCAATGAGTGCGCTGGTGGCTGTGCCGGTCATCGCCATTGACGGACCGACCGCCTCGGGCAAGGGCACCATTGCTGAGCGTGTGGCCGCCAGGTTCGGTTTTCATTACCTCGACAGCGGTGCCATTTACCGCTTAACCGCTTTGGCCGCGCATCAGGCCGGTGTAAACGACAACGATGAGCCGGCGGTGGCGGCAGTGGCCACGGCGTTGCCCGCGCGTTTCGCGCAAGGGCGTGTGTGGTTGGGCGAGCAAGACGTCTCAGAAGCTATACGCCAGGAACACATTGGCAACATGGCTTCAAGAATTGCCGTGTTTCCTGCGGTTCGCGCGGCCTTGCTGGAGCGTCAGCGCGCGTTTGCACAAGCCCCTGGTCTGGTGGCCGACGGTAGAGACATGGCTTCGGTTGTATTTCCGTCGGCGCCGCTGAAAGTTTTTTTGACGGCAAGTGCTCAGGAAAGGGCCGAAAGGCGGTTTAAGCAGTTGTTGGAAAAAGGAATTTCTGTTAAATTCGAAGACCTTTTAAAAGATTTGCAAGAGCGCGATGCCCGCGACACCAACCGTCCGGTTGCGCCCTTGAAACCTGCAAAAGACGCTTGGGTGTTGGACAGCACCGGGCAGGGCATTGAAACTGTTGTAGAAAGTATTGTCAGCAGATTCCTCGCTTTGTCCGCCTGAACAGCATTCCTGGCAAAAAAGAACTGAAAAATCAAAGGGTTTGATTCTGCGGTTTTTCAGCATTTAAACTCCGCCCCGTTTTGGTGGCGTGTCATTTACTTTTACTAATGGTAGCTATGTCCGAGATCCTCGTAGAACTCCCAACCGTCAGCTTTGCTTCAATGTTCGAAGAAAGCTTATCCAAGCAAGAAATGCGCACCGGTGAAGTGATCACCGCTGAAGTCGTGCGCATCGACTACAACTGCGTTGTGGTTAATGCTGGCTTGAAATCAGAAAGTTTCATTCCCCTCGAAGAATTCAAAAACGACCAGGGTGAAGTGGAAGTTGCTCCCGGTGACTTTATCTCCGTGGCCATTGAGGCCTTGGAAGATGGTTACGGTGAAACCCGTCTGTCACGTGACAAGGCGAAGCGTCTGGCTGCATGGCTACAGTTGGAAACAGCTCTGGAATCCGGCGAGATGGTCACTGGTACCATCACAGGCAAGGTCAAGGGTGGTCTGACCGTTATGGTCAACAGCATCCGCGCGTTCCTGCCAGGTTCGCTCGTTGATGTGCGTCCCGTTAAAGACACAACGCCTTTCGAAGGCAAAACACTCGAATTCAAGGTCATCAAGCTCGATCGCAAACGCAACAACGTTGTGTTGTCACGTCGTGCAGTGGTCGAAGCCAACATGGGCGAAGAGCGTCAGAAACTCCTCGAAACCCTGGCCGAAGGTTCCATCGTCAAGGGTACCGTCAAGAACATCACCGATTACGGCGCGTTCGTGGACCTCGGTGGCATCGATGGCTTGTTGCACATCACGGATCTGGCATGGCGTCGTGTGCGTCACCCATCCGAAGTGCTCACAGTGGGTCAGGAAATCACGGCCAAAGTGCTCAAGTTCGATCAAGACAAAAACCGCGTATCACTCGGTGTCAAGCAGTTGGGCGACGATCCATGGGTCGGTCTCTCACGCAGATACCCACGCGACACCCGCTTGTTCGGTAAAGTCACCAACATTACCGACTACGGTTCATTCGTTGAAGTCGAGCAGGGCATCGAAGGCTTGGTACACGTCTCCGAAATGGACTGGACCAACAAGAACGTCGATCCCAAGAAGGTTGTTACCTTGGGCGACGAAGTCGAAGTCATGGTTTTGGAAATCGACGAAGACCGTCGCCGTATCAGCCTGGGCATGAAGCAGTGCAAGCCTAACCCATGGGAAGATTTCGCTACTACCCAGAAAAAAGGCGACAAAGTGAAAGGTGCCATCAAGTCCATTACCGACTTCGGCGTTTTCATTGGTTTGCCAGGCGGCATCGATGGCCTGGTGCACTTGTCCGATCTGTCATGGAACGAAACCGGCGAAGAGGCAGTACGCCGCTTCAAGAAGGGCGACGAAGTCGAAGCCCTGGTTCTGGCCATCGACACAGAGCGCGAGCGCATCTCCTTGGGCATCAAGCAGTTGTCCGGCGACCCATTCACCGTGTTTGCTTCCAGCAACGACAAAGGCTCAATGGTCAATGGCGTTGTGAAGTCTGTTGATCCCAAAGGCGCTGTCGTGTCTCTGGGCGACGACATTGAAGCCTACCTGCGTGCTTCCGAGTTGTCATCAGACCGCGTTGAAGACGCTCGCAACCTGTTGAAGGAAGGCGATGCAATCACCGCCATGGTGTTGAACATCGACCGCAAGGCTCGCACCATCAACTTGTCCATCAAGGCCAAAGATCAGGCCGACACCGACGAAGCGATGAAGCGCATGGCCTCTGAGAGTACTGGCACTGCCGGTACAACCAACTTGGGCGCGCTGTTGAAAGCCAAGCTCGGCAACAACTGATCGTTGTTGTTCCTTCTGTAAAAAACGGCGGGCCGAAAGGCCCGTCGTTGCTAATTTCTCGACACTATGACTCGTTCCGAACTGATTACCATCCTTGCTGAGCGTTTTCCAAAACTGCCTCTGCGAGACACCGATTTCGCGGTTAAAACCATTCTGGACTCAATGACCAAATCTTTGGCCGAAGGTCAGCGCATTGAAATTCGCGGTTTTGGCAGTTTTTCCCTGACCCGTCGACCCCCTCGCGTGGGCCGCAACCCAAAATCGGGTGAGCAGGTGATGGTTCCAGAGAAATCTGTTCCTCACTTCAAGCCGGGCAAAGAGTTGCGCGAGCGCGTAGACCTTTCCGCCAGCAAATTCCCCATCATCACCGATGCGGCGGATGACAAAGACTCTGAGAGCACGGCTGCTGCCTCAATCCAGCACGGGCACGCAGAGTGAAAGCCCTTTGGTGGCTGTTGCGTCTTGTCCTGTTTTTTCTTGTTCTAAGCTTTTCTTTGCGTAATACCCAGGCCATTGTGCTTGAAGTCGTGCCTGGGTATGTCATGCAGTCCCCCCTGATCATTGTATTGCTGCTAACTTTTGTGGCGGGGGTGGCTGTCACTTGGCTCGCTATGTTACCCTCCATCATCCGTGCGAGAAGGTTAAGCGCCGGTTCAGACACACAAACCAATACCGACAACAAAAACAATACAAACGACAATGGAATTTGAATTCTGGTGGTTGCTGATATTCCCTGTGGTTTTCGCATTAGGCTGGTTCGCTTCCAGGATGGATCAGAAGCAAGCCATTGCCGAGGCGCGATCCATGCCGAAGTCCTATTTCAAGGGCGTCAATTTCCTGCTCAGTGAGCAACCGGACCGCGCCGTTGACGCGTTTCTGGAAGCGGCTCAAATTGATACGGAAACTGCCGAGCTGCATTTTGCGCTGGCAAATCTGTTTCGCAAACGCGGTGAAGTAGACAGAGCCATTCGCCTGCATCAATTCCTCCAAGACCGCTCAGACCTTCAAGAAAGCCAGCGCCAGCAAGCCACCTACGAGTTGGGTGTCGATTTTTTGCGCGCAGGTATTCTAGACCGTGCTGAAACCGCTTTTAAAAGCTTGAGCGCATCGCGCTTGGCGCCAAAGGCAGCCCGGCAGTTGCTGGAACTCTACGAGCTGGAAAAAGAGTGGGGCAAGGCCATAGAGCAGGCAGACCGCCTGCGTGAGTTGGGTGCCCCCATACCCTCCCGCGATTTGGCCCATTTTTACTGTGAGCAGGCAGACGCTTCCATGAAAGCCAATGATGCGCCTGGCGCCTCCTTGTTGCTTCAGGCAGCGCTGCTGGCGCAGCCAGACAATGTGCGTTGCTCGCTCATGCTGGGTGAGCTGGAGCTTGGCAAAGGCAATTTGAATGAAGCCATTGCCCAGTGGCGTTCTGCAGAAAAACAAAACCCATGGTACTTGCCGCTCATAGGCGAACATCTGTGGAAAGCGTTTGAACAAAAGGGCGACATTGAAGGTGGTTTGGCTGCACTTGAGCAATATTGCACGCAATACCCCTCCATCGATTTGCTCAAGGTCTGGTTCAAGGCGCTGAGCGACCACCGTGGCCCTGAAGAAGCCTATTTGCGTTTCCGCACTGAAGTGCGTCGCATGCCCAGTTTGTTGGGCCTGGACAAACTGCTGGAAGTGCAGTTGTCGCAGACCGAAGACGATGAAAAAGTTCAGGACTTGAAACTGATTCGCGAGTTGATGGCCAGACACACCGACCGGCTTGCGCGTTTTCGTTGCCACGCTTGCGGTTTTCAGGCCAAAAAGTTTTATTGGCAATGTCCGGGTTGTGCGAAGTGGGACGCCATGATTCCCCGTCGCGTTGAAGAGCTTGATTTCTACCCGATTCCTGAAAGAAGCGCCTGAGCACATTTGTCAGGTGGCTGTTTTGCAGGCGTTGGCTTTCACCCGTTTCAAAAGGGCGCATGCTCGTGTGAGTTTGTTTTCTGGAGGCGTTAATGAACATCAGCAAAGAACAATTAAAAGGCGCTCGCATTCTCGTGGTGGGCGACCTGATGCTCGACCGCTACTGGTTTGGCGATGTCAGTCGTATTTCCCCTGAGGCGCCCGTACCTGTGGTGCTTGTCGATCACTCAGACGAGCGCCTTGGTGGCGCCGCCAACGTGGCCAGAAACGCAGCCGCGCTTGGCGCCACAACAGCCATTATGGGGGTGCTGGGTGTCGATGAGCCGGGCGACCGGATTGCCAGCATGCTGCAATCAGCCGGCATTCACACCCACGTGGTTCGCGATGATCAAAGCCCTACCATCATCAAGCTGCGGGTTATCGGCCGGCAGCAGCAGTTGTTGCGCATAGATTTTGAGAAACCGCCAAGCCGCGATGTCTTGCTGGAAAAGTTGGACCAATACGCCGCTTTGCTGCCCGACTTTGATCTCATTGTTTTGTCTGATTACGGCAAGGGCGGGCTGACGCATGTCAAGGAAATGATTCGCTTGGCCAAGGTGGCAGGCAAGCCGGTACTTGTAGATCCAAAAGGCGAGGAATATCAAAAATACGCAGGTGCTGATTTACTCACACCCAACCGGTCTGAGTTGCGCCAGGTTGTGGGTCGCTGGAAGAGTGAAGACGATTTGCGCTCCCGTGCCCAAGCACTGCGCACGGAATTGTCAGTCACACATTTGTTGCTGACCCGTTCTGAGGAAGGCATGACCTTGTACGGCAGCGGCGATGAACTCCACGTACCTGCGCAGGCCCGAGAAGTGTTCGATGTCTCCGGTGCCGGCGATACCGTGATGGCAACGCTCGCGGTTGCATTGGGCAGCGGTGCCGACATCAACGATGCAGTGAAACTGGCCAACAAGGCCGGCGGTATTGTCGTGGGTAAACTGGGAACTGCTGTTATCAGCCCTGACGAACTGTTTGCCTAAAAACCATTGAAATGAATACAGGCCATGCGGTTTGCATGGCAGGAGACACAACATGACGATCATTGTGACCGGCGCTGCCGGTTTCGTGGGCAGCAACCTGGTGAAGGCGCTCAATGACAAAGGCCACAACGACATTCTCGCAGTGGACAACCTCACCAATGCAGATAAATTCCTGAATCTGACGGACTGCAATATTTCCGATTACATGGACAAGCGTGACTTTCGGGTGCGCGTGGCCAACGGTCAGTTGCCGGAAGTCACGGCGATCCTGCATGAGGGTGCCTGCTCCGACACCATGGAGCACAACGGCGTCTACATGATGGACAACAACTACCGCTACACTTTGGAGTTGTTCGAGTTTGCGCAGGCCAAGGGCATTCCGTTTCTTTATGCCTCATCGGCCGCAGTTTATGGTGGCAGTTCTCAATTTATTGAAAGCCGCGAGGTGGAGTCCCCCCTCAATGTATACGGTTATTCAAAGTTCTAGTTTGACCAAGTGCTGCGCCAGCGCATGTCGCAAGGATTGAAAGCCCCGGTGGTTGGTTTTCGTTATTTCAATGTGTATGGCGTGCGGGAACAACACAAAGGCCGTATGGCTTCTGTGGCCTTTCACAACTTCAATCAGTTCAATGAAAATGGACGGGTGAAGTTGTTCGGCGGTTGGGCGGGCTATGAAAATGGTTGTCAGCAGCGCGACTTTGTTTCTGTTGAAGATGTGGTGAAAGTCAATTTGCATTTCCTTGAAAAACAGGGTCCCTCAGGCGTCTATAACCTCGGTTCTGGTCGGGCCCAGACGTTCAACGATGTGGCTTTGTCCACCTTGAATGCACTGCGCGTTCACAATGGCGATGCGGTTTTGTCGCTGGCCGATGCGGTTGCGCAGGGCTTTATCGAGTATTTGCCATTCCCGGATGCGTTAAAAGGCAAGTACCAGAGCTTCACACAGGCGGATCTAACCCAATTGCGTGCTGCGGGTTACCAGGGCAATTTCTATTCAGTGGAAGAGGGCGTGGGCCGCTATGTTGCGGCGCTGCTAAAAAAACGAGGAAAAGTTGGAACCCTTTGATCGGGGTTGTTACTAAAACTATGGATGATGCAGCGAGTGTCCTTAAAAAACACCCGCTCCAGTACTTGCAATAAGTGCTGTTGCTACTTAAGTGAAACTCAGTTTTATTTGAATGGCTAGTCCATGTCTCCTCAAGCCCTTCGGACCCACTTTATCAAGTGGGTCTCTTTTTTTGTGCGCAGTCACTCAGTCCACCGGGTCCAAGTGGGTCATCACATACAAAACCGGATGTTTTTTCATGACATTTTGTTTGGCTTGGCGTGCAATTTCATGGCCTTGCCGCACGCTCAAGTCGCCCTGAACCTCAATATGAACATCCACCAGCAACAAATCACCGGTTTTCCGGGTTTTCAGGTCGTGCACGCCAAGCACGCCCTGTGTGGAAAGTAGGTCGTCGCGTATGGCTTGTGTCAGTTTTGAATCGGCGGCCCTGTCGGTGAGGTCCATCAGCGCCTGCCAGCTAAATTCCCAGCCCATTTTGCCAACCATCAAGCCAACAACAAAGGCGGCAACAGGGTCTAACAAATGGTAGCCCAGCAAGTTGCCGGCAATGCCTATGCCCACAACCAGGGAAGACGCTGCGTCTGACCGGGCATGCCATGCGTTTGCAACCAGCATGCTGGACTTCACTTGCATGGCCACTTTCAGCATGTAGCGAAACAGCAGTTCCTTGCTCAGCAAGGCGGCCAATGCAACCCAAAGCGCCAAGGGTGCAACGTCTGTCACCTGTTCCGGGTTCTGCAGCTTGTTCGCCGCAGACAGTGCCATGCCCACACCTACAGCGAGTAGCAACAAGCCCAGCACTAGCGAGGCAGCGGTTTCAAAACGTTGGTGTCCGTAGGGGTGTTCTTCATCGGCCTCTTTTTTGCCATGATGCACGGCCAACAGCACCACAAAATCAGCCAGCAGGTCAGACAAGGAGTGCATGCCATCGGCAATCAGCGCGGCCGAATTGCT
>JBEIKS010000037.1:0-13098 GCA_040379625.1 Burkholderiaceae bacterium | reverse complement strand
CTGCCATCTGATCCGGCTTTTTCCCCTGCCAACCTGTTCGCTCGCCGGTATAACCGGAGCTCGCTGCGCCAACGGACAAGCCGTTGCCGACGGTTGGTGCGGGGTCGCCGGGAGGCAGGTCCTGAATGTCTGCAATACAAAAAATATCATCCAGACCTGTTTAAAACCACCGCACGACTAAAATCACCACACCACTAAAATCACCACACCACTAAAATCACCACAACACTAAAACCACCACACCACTAAAACCACCACACACCACTAAAATCACAGCACAACTAAAATCACTGCGCTCGATAAGCCGTTCGTTTTTTATTATCACCGAGCCTCACAAGTGCCTCTTTTTTAGCCCAACCGTGGTCAATAAGATTTTAAATCTGTAGTCCTGTCTGCGTTTATGTGCTGGGAAATAAGGGGCTTCGTGTCCGGCCTTGCTTAGAGAGACTAACCTGTGCAGTTCGACATTCAGGACTCTCGCCCCAACGACCGCGCACCAACCGTCGACAACGGCTTGTCCGTTGGCGCAGCGAGCTCCGGTTTTACCGGCGAGCTAACAGGTTGGCAGCGGCAGCGAGTTGGGCCAGGCGGGAGTCCGTCGAACTGCACAGGTTAGTCTCTCTAATCAAGGCCACCCACCCAAAAAAAACCACAACACACACCAAAATAAACCACCAACCAAGCTCAGAACGGCAGCACAGCCTCCGGCTTCACCGCAAGAATCGCCTTCCTGAATGATTCCTGAATACGAGTCAAAGCAACATCAGAGTCCGCTTCAAACCGCATCACAACAACCGGGGTGGTGTTCGAAGGTCGGGCCAAACCAAAACCATCGGCATACTCCACCCGCACACCATCACTGGTGTTCACAGATTCCGCCCCCGGAAAGTCTGCATTTTTTTTCAGGCTTTCCACCAAGGTGAAGTTTTCTCCCTCCGCCGTTTTCAACTGCAATTCAGGTGTACTGTTGCTGTTGGGCAACGCATTGAGCAGCGCGGAAGGGTCTGCCACCCGAGCCACAATTTCAAGCAATCGGGCGCCCGTGTACAAACCATCATCGAAACCGTACCACCGCTCTTTAAAGAATACATGGCCGCTCATTTCACCCGCCAAAGGGGCGCCTGTTTCACGCAACTTGGCTTTGACCAATGAATGGCCTGTCCGCCACATCAAGGGCTCGCCCCCGGCCTCGCGCACCGCTTTGGCAACCAAGCGGGAACACTTGACGTCGTAAATAATGGTGCCGCCCGGCACACGCTTAAGCACATCCTGCGCAAACAACATGAGCTGGCGGTCCGGGTAGATGATCTGCCCGTCTTTGGTCACCACGCCCAAGCGGTCGCCATCGCCATCAAAGGCCAAGCCGATTTCAGCGTCACTGGTTTTAAGGCATTCAATCAGGTCTTGAAGATTTTCAGGATGGGCCGGGTCCGGATGGTGGTTGGGGAAGGTCCCGTCCACATCGCAAAACAACTCAATAACCTCGCAACCCAAAGACCTGAACAGGGTACCCGCGAATGCACCGGCAACCCCGTTGCCCGCATCAATTGCGATTTTCATGGGGCGGTCAAGCTTGATGTGTGATGTGATGCGCTGCAGATAGTCGGCCCACACATCCAGCGTGCGCACTGACCCCATGCGCTCAACCTGAGTATCGAAGCCGGGCGCTTCTATGGCCTTGAGCAAGCCTGTGATGGTGTCGCCATACAGCGTTTCACCCGCCACCATCATTTTCAAACCGTTGTATTGCGGAGGGTTGTGGCTACCTGTTACTTGGACACCCGTGCCGTTGTTCAGGTGGTAGGTGGCAAAGTAGACCATGGGGGTGGCCACCATGCCGATGTCCACCACATCAAGGCCAGCGCGGCACAAACCCCGGGACAGGGCTGCCAACAGTCTTGGGCCGGACAAACGGCCATCACGCCCCACCACCACCTCTGTGACACCCTTTGCACGGGCAAGGTCGCCCAAAGCCCTGCCCACGGCTGCGGCGGCCTCCTCGGTCAAGGTTTCATCCACCACACCGCGAATGTCATAGGCTTTGAATATTGAGGCTGAAATGCTCACAGGTCACTCCAATAACAGTTATTTCCCAGATTCTAACCGCCCCACGCACTTCAGAGTAAAAAAGCAAAAACCTGTGAACTTTGCAAAGTATTTGGCACACCTAACTAAGTCTCGATTCATGCCAAAAAAGTAAACACCATGCTCCACCGGATTACAGCGCCAACCCCACAAAGTCGGGGGACGACCTCTACACCCTCCGCTAGACAGGCTCAGACCATACTGATCCAACATCTCAAAGACGCAGGACTCAATATCAGCGAAGCGCAGGAGCAGTCGTTTTTTGGCGAATTGAATGTCCCTCCGCTCGAGCGGCTTATTAACATCGGCATTCTCGGACCTGATCACCGGCAAGTTTTAAACACGCTATTTTTGGAGGCAATTGAACAAGGGAGCGCAAGGGCTTGCACTTTATTGTTCCTGGGGGCAAACCCCATTCTTCAAGACTCCAGCGCCAACAACATATTGCATCTGATACTTAAATCAAACGGCACCTTGAAAGAAAATCTGATCAAACTTTTGCTCAGTCTTTTTCATTTTAAAGATGCGCCGCCCATGTATCTTTTGAATGAGAAAAACACAAAAGGTCAAACACCGCTAGACCTTGCCAAACAGCACACACCCGATTTCACAAAAGATCTGCTTGCATATCTCACGGACGACGATCCAAGCGTGCAAAGACCGGCTTGGGTAAAAACACTGTCAAACCTTCTTTTGAAAAATGATGCGCCACACCAGAATGCAAATGAACTCGCCCTTCATTTTGAAAATGCCGCAAACGAAAATGAAAAAAATGCCTTGCTTGAATTGGCGAGACTTAAAATTGAGCTTCAAGAGCAAGCACCCGCAGCAAATGCAGCTGCAATCATTGAAGACTTGCTACAGCGGGCCAGTTTGGCCGGTTTGGCAGAAGCCGATTACTTGCTGGGGAAACACGTTTACACCGACGATGCCGTAAAGCGCAAACAAGCATTTGAGCGGGCCTGCGAAAAAAACCATGGCAAAGCGCAGTTTGAAATGGCGCGGTGCCTTATCGCAGAAGCTCACGATATCCACACACGGGAGCTTTGTTTCGATTGCGCAAAAAAAGCAGCAGACCAAGGGGTGGCGCAGGCGGAGGAATTTGCAATTCGAACCGCCATTGAACTTGCATTGCATTATCAATTGCAAGGAAGCAAAGAAGCCGCCAAAACATCGCTTGAATACGCAGCGCAAAAAAAGACGTTCGAGGTCAATATTATCTGGCGCTGCATTTTCTGGAAAATCGGCACTACCCTGATGCCACCCGGCGAGGATATGCTTGCCTGCTCGACGCAGTTAAAAACCCTCAAAGTCTCCTCACACCGGCATTGTTGAGTGTCAAATTACGCGCCGCAGTAATGCTGTGTCACGAAATCGAATCTCCAAACATTTTATGCTCTGAAGAAACACTGATCGACGCGCTGGTATCAGTCGAGGAATCGCCGCTTGTCACTGCAGAAATAAAAGCACAGGCCACTAATTATCTCGATTTGTTCATCAAGGGAAAACCTCTGCGGTCCACAGCAACATCAAGACTCACGGAAAATTATTAGCATCCCTGTTTTACAACGTACGGTGATAAACTCACCGTTGTTTTAAACCAGAGAAGTCTGCATTGAACACATACGTTGTTGGCGATCTGCAAGGATGCCTGTCACCGCTTTTGCAACTGCTTGAACAGTGCAAGTTTCAACCGGAATCGGGTGACCGGGTTTGGTTCGCAGGCGACCTGGTCAACCGAGGCCAGGAATCGCTCGCCACCTTGCGCTTTATCAAACAACTGGGCGGTGCCGCCAGTTGCGTATTGGGCAACCACGATTTGCACCTGCTGGCCGCTGCTGCCGGCCATGGCCGCAAGCATCGCAGCGACACGCTCGATGAAATACTCACCGCACACGACAGCGAAGACCTCATCGACTGGCTGCGCCACCAACCCTTGGCCCACACCGATGCCCGCTACCCAGGTGTCATGATGGTGCATGCCGGCGTTCTTCCGCAATGGACTGCAGACAAAACCATGGCGTTGGCGCAAGAAGTGCACACCGTTTTACAAAGCGATGACTGGCAAAATTTCATGGCGGTTTTATACGGTAACCAGCCGGGGCTATGGCAAGAAAGCCTCAGCGGAACCGACCGTTTAAGGGTCATCGTAAACGCCCTGACGCGCTTGCGTTTTTGCACGGCTCAGGGGGAAATGGATTTCAAATCAAAAGACAATGCCGGCACCGCACCAGAGGGTTTCATGCCGTGGTTTGATGCACCCGAGCGCGCCAGCGCGGACACCCGGATTATCTTCGGTCACTGGTCCACCTTGGGTCTCACGGTAAGGCAAGACATTGTGGGCCTGGACACCGGTTGTGTCTGGGGGGGCTGCCTGACAGCCTTGCGCCTGGAAGACAACGCCTTGTTCAGCACCAAATGTGAACAAGCCGTGACACCGTGGGAGCAGGTTCAATGTGGGTAATTCGCGCAAGCCGCTTCGTGCTTCATGTGTTCGTGGGTTTGTTTTGTGTATTGGTACTGTTCCCGCTGCTCAATAAAAAAATGTGCGTCGCGCTGGAACGCTGGTGGTCCAGAGGCGTCGTGCGCTTGTTTCGCATACAGCCGACACTCAAGGGTACATGGCCGCAAGGCCCCTGCATGCTGGTGCTCAACCATGTTTCATGGCTTGATATCTTTGTGGTGAATTCGCATTCGCCTAGTATTTTCATTGCGAAATCTGAAATCGCCAGTTGGCCTTTGGCGGGCACGCTGGTGTCCAGGGCGGGTACCATTTTTATTGAACGCGGCCGCAGGCAAGCCGTGCACAAGGTGATTAAAGATGCGGAACACCGCATGCAGGCCGGCAGACAAGTGGCCGTATTTCCGGAAGGTACCACCACAGAAGGCCACACGCTGGGCACTTTTCACGCCAACATGATGCAGGCGGCCATCAATGCAAAACTGCCGATTGTTCCAGTGGCTTTGCGCTACACCGACCAAACCGGCCAACTCAACATTGAACCGGCGTTTGTGGGCGAGCAAACCATGGCAGAAAACGTGATGATCTTATGGAAATCACGCAACCGTTTTACCGCGACCCTGACCCCCAGCCCAGCGGTTTACAACCCGGACTGGACAAGGCATGAATACGCCCAAGCCTGCAAAACCGCCATTGAACTGACATTGCGCGACTCACAAAACCCAACGCAGCCCTGAACTTAAAAGTCTGGGGAATACGCCACCGAACCGGACACCACTGTGAAATGGTTGCGCCCCAGCAGGGTGTAACCGGCATACGGCGTGTGTTTGCCCTGGCTTTTCAGGGCAGTCGGCGTTACTTTCCAATCGTCTTCCGGGTTGAATACGCAAACATCCGCTACGCGGCCAACGCGCAAGTCACCCGCCGGACAATTCAAAATTGCGGCAGGTTTGTGGGTAATCAAAGACAAAGCCTGCATCCAGTCGCAACCGGCTTCCCGTGCCCACTTCAAGGTCAGCGGCAACAACAGTTCCAGGCCTGTGGCGCCCGGGTCGGCCTCGCCGAAAGGCAACAACTTCGCGTCATCGTCTACCGGGGTGTGGTCTGAACAAATGGCGTCCAAAGTGCCATCCAGCAATGCGGCGCGTATGGCTTTGCGGTCACGGTCTTCACGCAGGGGGGGTGTGAGACGGGCATTGGGGTCGAAAAAACCGATGTCCAGATCAATCAGGTGAATGTGATGCACACCCACATCGCAGGTAATGGGCAAACCATCGCGCTTGGCTTGGCGAATCAGATCCAGCCCCTTGGCAGATGAAATACGACACAAATGCACGCGGGCACCGGTGGCACGAACCAATTCAAAAATGGTCATCAGTGCAATGGTTTCAGCCATGACAGGCACACCCGACAACCCCATGCGCGAAGCGTAGGCGCCACCGTGGGCAACACCGCCCTTGCCCAGAAATGCATCTTGGGGTCGCAAATGCACGGTCTGCCCGAAAGTTTGCGCATATTGCAAGGCGCGCATTAGGGTTTGCGTGTTGGCGACCACTGCATCAGCTTGAGAAAACCCCATGCAACCGGCCTCGGCCAACTCCGCCATTTCAGTGATGACCTCACCTTCCAGATTTTTTGTCAGTGCCCCCAAAGGGTAAACATTGGCCTGGTTCAACTGGCGTGCACGGTGCTTGAGCATTTCCACCAGCGCGGGCTCGTCCAGCACCGGGTCTGTGTCTGGCGGGCATGCCAGGGATGTAACGCCCCCTGCCACCGCTGCCGCCATTTCAGACTCAAGTGTGGCACGGTATTCATAACCGGGTTCGCGCAGGCGCGCGGACAAATCCACCAAGCCCGGCGCAACAATACATCCGGTGGCGTCAATAACGCGGTCCGCTGAAAAGTCGCCCGTCACCTTGCCCAAGGCCACGATGCGGTCAGCCGCAATGGCAACATCACCCACCACATCGAGTTGCTGCAGCGGATCAATGATGCGTCCGCCCTTGATCAATAATCTCATGTCAGTTCCCACCCTTGCTTTCAGGCCGAGGCCCGTGTGGAGGCCAAAACACTCATCACCGCCATACGCACAGCGATACCAAAGGTCACCTGATTCAAAATAACAGCACGCGGACCATCTGCCACTGCGGAATCAATTTCAACACCGCGGTTCATGGGGCCGGGGTGCATCACAATGGCATCCGGCTTGGCCAACGCCAGTTTTTCTTCGGTCAGTCCGTAATGTTTATAAAACTCCTGTGCGGAGGGAATCAGTGCACCTTTCATGCGCTCGTTTTGCAGGCGCAGCATCATCACAACATCCACGTCGCGCAGGCCTTCCTTCATGTCGGTGTAACAGTGCACACCCAGCGACTCCAAATGCGAAGGCAGCAAGGTTTTAGGACCGATGGCGCGAATTTCCGGGCAACCCAGCGTGCTCAAGGCGTGAATATCGGAACGCGCCACGCGACTGTGCAAAATATCGCCCACAATGGCCACCCGCAGGTTGGTGAAATCTTTTTTGTAGTGCCGTATGGTGTACATGTCCAACAGACCCTGCGTAGGGTGTGCATGCCGGCCGTCACCAGCATTAATAACGCTCACACGGCCATTGCTGGTGCGGTTTAAGTGCTGGGCAATAAAGGTGGGCGCACCGCTTTCTGCATGGCGCACCACAAACATGTCGGCGTTCATGGCCGCCAGGTTGTCGATGGTGTCCAACAACGACTCGCCCTTGCTGGTGGATGACGCATTGATGTTCAGGTTCACCACATCGGCAGACAAACGCTTGCCGGCAATTTCAAACGTGGTTCGGGTTCGCGTTGAGTTTTCAAAAAACAGGTTGAACACCGAGTAACCGCGCAGCAGCGGCACGGCCTTCACCTCCCTGTCGGCCAGCGACACAAAGGGCACGGCAGTGTCTAAAATATGGTGAATCATTGAACGCGACAGGCCTTCAATGGTCAGCAAATGCTGCAATTGGCCTTGCTTGTTGAGTTGCGGATTATGCATGTTTGGTTTCCATTTCCAGATGAAAACTGCCGTTGTCATCACGACTCAGCACAAAGCTCTGCTCCGGTGTCAGCGACAACGCCTGCCCCACAAAGGAGGCTGCGATGGGCAATTCACGCCCACCACGGTCCAGCAGCACCGCCAAGTCTATTTTTGCCGGCCTTCCATAGTCAAACACATGGTTAATAATGGCGCGGGTGGTTCTACCGGTGTAGAGCACATCGTCCACAATCAGAATGTTCAGTCCGTTCACATCAAAGGGCATGTCGGCGGCTTTTGGCGGGGTTTTCATGCCGCGAGAAGAAAAGTCGTCGCGGTACAGCGCACTGTCCAAAAAACCGCAGGGCAAAGTCAGCGCCAGATCGCGGTGCAGGCGCTGCGCAATCCAGGCGCCACCACTGTGAACACCCACCAAGGCCAGACGGCTTTTGTCAGCATAGGCGTTGGCAATTTCATTGCGCAGACGCGCATACAGCGCTTCCGGATCAGGCAATTTCATGGGGAGCACTCCAAAAAGTATTGTTCGAGAATAATACAGGCCGCCACAGCATCAATGGCTTGCCCCCGTTTGGGCTGCATGCGGGCACTGGCTTCCACGGAACTGTAACGTTCATCGACAGAGCGCACTGGCAAATTAAAGCGCCCTTGCAGTTGCCGGGAAAATTTTTCACAGCGCAGCGTCATTTCATGGGGCGCACCATCGGGGTGGCGTGGTATGCCCACCACCAGTGTATCGGGCTGCCATTGCGCAATCAGCGCTTCAATGCGCGCAAAACGGGTTTTATTGTCGTCCGAGGAAATAACCTCAACAGGCTGCGCAGTTTTAAGAAAACCATTGCCCACCGCCACACCAATGCGCACCAAACCAAAATCAAACGCCAGACACACCGACGAGGCCAGCGTGCCGCCCACAGCCGGCACTACACTCACGCGTGGCCCGCCGTGGCAGACAAGCACCCGGGATCAAACCCCAAAAGCTTGAAAGCTTCATCAAAGCGCTGATCCACAGACACCTGAAACAGGATGTCGCTGTTCGCCGGCACTGTCAGCCAGGCATTTTGCGCAATTTCTTCGTCCAACTGGCCCGCAGACCAACCGGCATAACCCAAAGTGACCAACCATTCAGCGGGACCTGTACCGTTGGCCAGCGCCTTCAGCACATCTTTGGAGGTGGTCAGCGCCATGTCATTGCCCAACTTCAGGGTTGAACCCCATTCCTGGGCAGGCCTGTGCAGCACAAAACCCCGGTCTGACTGCACCGGACCGCCGGAAAGCACCTTGCGCTCGCCAATAACGGCAATTTCAAGGTTCAGATCTAATTTCTCAAAGAGATTGGACATCATGACTTCAGAATCGCGGTTAACCACCAAGCCGAGAGCACCCTTTTCATTGTGTTCACACACAAAAATGAGCGTACCGGAAAAATTGGGGTCAAGCATGTTGGGCATGGCAATCAGGAAATGATTGACCAAAGAAGGGAACGCTGAGGCTGGGGGGATTCGATAGTTGGAGGCCATTTCTAATTTTAACACTCTGGGGGGGTGGGCGTCTGCTGCACCCTACCTGCTTTTTTATTGCGCCTTGGGTGCGTTGGTTTTTCGTTCGTTGGTTTTTGGGGGCGTTGGTTTTTTGGTGGCGCCGTCTGCCGGACGCTGCCTAGCCATCGCCACTCAATGCCCTTGGCTAAAACGCCTAAGGGCATGTGAGCTGATCGATGACTGTCGCGCGCCCAGGTGACGGCGCAAACAAGCATCGCAAGGCAAAATCACCACCCGTACCTATCGCAACCAATCACACAACAACCACCGCAAACTAAAAAAACATCAGCACGTTTTAGCAGACGCACCACGGGAAAGGGGACTAAAAAAATACCCAAGTAATTTCCGAGCCGTTAAAAAGTCACTACGCGGCGCAACCGGCAACCACAGCCGATTTTTCGCGCGTAGTCGAACCTGCGCGATTGTTAGATTAAATGTGCCTAAGGTGAGCGCTGCGGGCCGGGGTTCCGGTTTTTCGGGACAGTCAGGAAACTCGCCCGAACGACCTCGCAACAAGCGACGCCGCCCTTGGGCGGTGACGGAAATACCCCATTGGGTTTTCCGTCGAGCTTGTCAGGGCAGAGAGAGGAAACAGCGAGTTATCCGTCCCGAAAAATCAGAACCTCGGCCCGCAGCGCCCCCCTCAAAACAACCAAACTCAACCCGCCTTACCCCACGAGTCTTTCAACGTCGTAATACGATTAAAAACAGGCCGCCCCACCCCATGGTCCCTGCGATCCGCCACAAAATAACCATGCCGCTCAAACTGAAATCTCGCATCTGGCCCGACAGAACCCAAGCCAGGCTCCAACATGGCTGAGATTACCTCGACCGAAGCCGGGTTCAGGCATTACAAAAAGTTGCGTCCGCCGGCATCCGGGTTGGCTTCAGAAAACAAACGGTCGTAAAGACGAACTTCGGCAGCCACCGCAGCCTGAGCACTGACCCAATGAATATTGCCCTTGACCTTGTAGGTATCCGCCCCCGGGGTGCCGGATTTACTGTCAAGAAACACCTCGGCATGCACCGCCGTGACATTGCCGGAAGCATCCAGATCACAGCCCTTGCACTCAATAACATAGCCGTAACGCAAGCGCACTTTATTGCCGGGAAACAGTCGGAAAAAACCTTTGCTGGGTTCCTGCATGAAGTCGTCGGCTTCTATCCACAATTCACGGTGAATCGGGAATTTTCGCACCCCTTTTTCAGGGTGGTGCGGGTGAACCGGCGCACTGCAATCATCCGACCAATCAGCGGGCACATTGTCCAAAATAAGCTTCAAGGGTTTCAAGACAGCAATACCCCTGTCTGCCTTGGGGTCAAGGTCGTCGCGCAAAGCACCTTCAAGCGTGCTGTAGTCGATCCACGAATCTGATTTTGAAACGCCGATTCGTTCGCAAAACAAACGGATGGATTCTGGCGTGTAACCACGGCGGCGCAAACCGGCAATGGTCGGCATGCGCGGGTCGTCCCAACCAGAAACTTGGCCCTCAGTCACTAACTGCTGCAATTTTCGCTTACTGGTGACCACGTAAGTCAGGTTCAACCTTGCAAATTCAACCTGCTTTGGCAAGGGTGCACAGAAAAAACCGCCTACGGTGTTGCCGTCGACATCAGCACAGGTTTCAGAAAGCCGCTGCAACAACCAGTCGTAAAAAGGCCGTTGGTCTTCAAACTCGAGCGTGCAAATGGAATGCGTTATTTTTTCCAGTGCATCTTCAATGGGATGCGCAAAAGTGTACATCGGGTAGACGCACCAAGCGTCGCCGGTGCGATGGTGATGGGCAAACCGGATGCGATAGATAGCTGGATCGCGCAAATTGATATTGGGGCTTTGCATGTCAATTTTTGCACGCAAAATCATGCTGCCTTCAGCGTGCTGACCGCCCCGCATTTCGCGGAACAAGCGCAGGTTTTCCGCCACCGGCCGGTCGCGCCAAGGGGAGTTTTTGTCCGCCTCGGTCAAGGTGCCCCTGTTTAAGCGCATTTCCTCTGCGGTTTGCTGGTCTACATACGCATAGCCGGCTTGAATCAAAAATTCAGCGCAGGCGTACATGGTGTCAAAATAGTTGCTGGCGTAAAACAGGTGCGAGGTGTTGTTCGTATCCCAGTTAAAACCCAACCACTGGACAGCATCAATAATGGAGTCTGCGAATTCCTGGCTCTCTTTTTCCGGGTTGGTATCATCAAAGCGCATGTGGCAGACGCCACCAAACTCGCTGGCCAAGCCAAAATTCAGACAAATGGATTTTGCATGCCCGACGTGGAGATAGCCGTTGGGCTCTGGCGGAAAGCGGGTGCGGATGCGTGCTGGATCGGGTTCTTGATGGGTGGAGGCAATGCCAGGGACACCTGACCAACGCCGAGCGGCATATTCCGGGGAAGCCAAGTCTGTGGCTACAATGGTTTTTAAGAAATGACTCGCATTTGACTCAGCGGCAGCTGGTTTCACCGCCCCGCCGGTTTGATTTACTTTTGACATCTGATGACCCAAAAAACGTTAGCCACGATGTTAGCAAATCAAAACGCATAAATCCTGAGAACTGCCGACAACCTCTGAGGTAAGGCATTCAGGAATCAGATTAATGAACGCGGTACTTTGCAAAAGGCTTGTATGCGTCTGCGATGCTCTGCTGCTGGCAAGCGCGCTCGAATTTGTCGGCAATACGGTTGGGCAGTTCAAACATGCTGCCATCTGGACCGCGACGAACAACAAAACTGCGAATAATGTGAAAAGCTGGACGATTTGGGCTCATTTTGAGTACCCCTGTTTATTGACTATGCCCCTATAACGAGGCTTCTTGCAGTTCGGTTGACACTTTTTGGGTGTTTTTTGATGCAATTGTCAAAATTTTTTGCAATGAATTGTTAAACTCTAAATTTCACTGAACCCGATATTTCGCAAACGGCTTGTAGGCATCTGCAATGCTTTGCTGCTGGCAAGCGAGTTCAAATTTGTCGGCGATACGGTTAGGCAGTTCAAACATGCTGCCGTCTGGACCGCGACGGACCACAAAGCTGCGAATAATATGAAATGCTGGACGGTTAGGACTCATTTTTTTGAAACCACTGTTTAATTGACTATCACCCTATAACGAGGGTTTCTGCAATTCGGTTGACATTTTTTATGTGTTTTTTAGTACATTGGCTCGGATATTGCGTAAGTATTTGTTAAGCATGGGTATTTTTAATATTTTCTTGGGCAATGGACGGGTGGTCGAGCAGCTGCTTCAGGGCGGTATGTGATGTTTGATTCTGGTCCGGGTGGGTGAGATGCTGCTTCAGGGTGAGTGAGTTGCTGCTTCAGGGTGAGTGAGTTGCTGCTTCAGGGTGAGTGAGTTGCTGCTTCAGGGCGGTATGTGATGTTCAATTCTGGTCGGGACGGATAACTCGCTGTTTCCTCACTCCGCTCTGACAAGCTTGACGGAAAACCCAATGGGGTATTTCCGTCGCCGCCCAAGGCGGCGGCGCTTGTTGCGAGGTCGGTCGGGCGAGGTTCCTGAATGTCCCGCGCAGAATTTAACATCACACACCGCTCAACACCACTCGAACATGTAGACCAATACACACACATTAAAAAGTGCGCTGTTAGCCGACAACACCTCAACCAATTAACGCACATAACATATCTGAACACCCCCAAAACCCAACACTTACACGGGTTAGACTACGCGCGGAAAATTATAAAACTTACAGGCTGGCTCCGCGTAGAAGCCTCCAACGCGAATTATGTTAATAACATCAACACGAAATTGGTTCGCTGGTTCGCTGGTTCGTTGATTCCCGGGTTCTTATTAACAAGCTGATGGTTGAAAATAAAGGCCTTGGGCATCGCACCTCGGTGGTTGTGTTAGTGCCTTGGGCATCGCACCTCCGTGGTTGTGTTAGTGCCTTGGGCATCGCACCTCGGTGGTTGTGTTAGTGCCTTGGGCATCGCACCTCGGTGGTTGTGTTAGTGCCTTGGGCATCGCACCTCGGTGGTTGTGTTAGTGCCTTGGGCAT
>JBEIKS010000036.1:0-13105 GCA_040379625.1 Burkholderiaceae bacterium | reverse complement strand
TATCGCAGAAGCTGTTATGGCCATTGAGTTCAAAGCCTCCTCCGAAGACATCGGTCGCATTTGCCATGCGCACCCCAGCTTGTCTGAAGTGGTGAAAGAAGCCGCATTGGCCTGCGATAAACGGCAACTTAACATGTAATTGTCTACAGGTTTTTTCGAGGTTTTTATCCAAAATCGGCGCAGCGCACCGTGGTATGCTGCGCCGTTTTTTTCAGGCAAGCTGACTCGTGAGCGTTACCAAATACTACCAAGAGACACTGCGTGTTCGAGGTTTTGGGTCCGATGAGGCTCAAGCCAACGCCATCGCGCGTCTTCAGGAACTGCACAATGCCTTTGTGGAGTTCAAGGAAAAAAGAAGCAATCCCCTCAAAAAGTTTTTACTGCGTCCAGATGTGCCCAAAGGTGTTTACTTGTGGGGTGGTGTTGGCCGCGGCAAGAGCTTTTTGATGGATTGTTTTTACTCTGTCTGCCCGTTGGAACGGAAAATCAGGGTGCATTTTCATGAATTCATGCGCGGCGTTCATGCCGAACTCGACCTTCTCAAGGGGGTGGTTGATCCGCTTGATGAGGTCGCCAATCGCCTGGCCAAGCGTTACCGCCTGATCTGTTTTGATGAGTTTCATGTCTCTGACATTGCAGACGCCATGATTCTTTACCGTTTATTGAAGGCATTGTTTCAAAATGGGGTCAGTTTTGTAATGACATCCAATTACAAGCCCGACGATCTGTACCCAAACGGTTTGCACCGTGACCGCATGTTGCCCGCCATCGAAATTCTGAATACTCAACTCGACGTTATCAATGTGGATGCGGGAACCGATTACCGCAGACGTTCCTTGCTGACGGTGGATACCTATTTAACGCCCATTACACCGCAAACGGATGTATTGCTGCTTAAAACCTTCAAAACCGTCGCAGAGGCTTTGCAGGAGAATCCGGTTGTGGAGATTGAGTCCAGGCAAATCAGAGCCTTGCGGCGTGCTGGAGGTGTGATCTGGTTCGATTTTCAGACGCTTTGCGGTGGTCCGCGCTCTCAAAACGACTATCTTGAAATTGCCAGTCGGTTTCACACGGTCTTTTTGTCTCAGATTCCAAAGATGGGCGCAGGTATGGCCTCTGAAGCCAGACGTTTCACTTGGCTGATTGACGTTCTGTATGACCATAAAATCAAGTTGATCATGTCTGCCGATGTGCCCGCCGAAGAGTTGTACATTGAAGGCGCCATGGCCAACGAGTTTTTCCGGACTGTCAGCCGCATTGTAGAAATGCAGAGCGAGGAATACCAGCATGAGCAGAAAAGGGCGGTTGCACACTGGTAGGGCTGCTTGGGCAAGTGCTTGATTCCAAAGTTTGGACACTTGCTGCCACAGCCCTGAATTACCGTGTGTGTGCTCAGTTCTTCTTGGCTTTTGCAAAAGCCTCTGCAAATGCATTGTTTCCAGCAAAACCGCTCTGACCACCACGGTTGTTGCTTGCGCTGCTGCCGGGTTTGCCGCCTTGTCTGTTGGCAGGGTTGGAACTGTTGCTTGGTGTGCTGGGTCTGCCTGAAGACCTGTTTCTGTCTGCTCCCGCGCCCGAACCTGCGGCGCCTTTTGCGGCTGGCGAGGTGTTGATTTCATCGGCCAGACGCATGGTCAGCGCAATGCGTTTTCTGGGAGCATCCACTTCCAGAACCTTGACCTTCACAACTTCTCCGGCCTTTACAACCTCATGGGCGTCTTTCACGAATTTGCTTGAAAGCGCGGAAATATGCACCAAGCCATCCTGATGAACGCCGATGTCCACGAAAGCGCCGAAAGCCGCGACGTTGGTCACAACACCTTCCAGAATCATGCCGGGTTGCAAATCTGCCAGGGTATGCACTGCATCGTCGAAGGTGGCGCTTTTAAACTCAGGGCGAGGATCGCGGCCTGGTTTTTCCAGTTCCAGCAAAATGTCTTTGACGGTGGGAAGTCCAAACCGCTCATCAACGAAATCGGCTGCATTAAGTTGTCTGACAATGCTGCTTTGTCCCACCACTTCTTTTACGGTTTTCTGAATTTTTGCGAGTATGCGTTGTACAACCGGGTAAGCTTCCGGGTGCACTGCTGACTGATCCAACGGATTGTCTGCATTTTGTATGCGTAAAAAACCAGCGGCTTGTTCGAAGGTTTTTTCGCCCAAGCGTGGTACTTTTTTCAGTTCATCCCGGGAGGTGAAACGGCCGTGCTGATTTCGATAGTCCACAATGCTGCGCGCAACCTGGTTGTTCAGTCCCGATACGCGGGCCAGCAAGGCCTCTGAGGCTGTGTTTACCTCAACACCCACGGCGTTTACGCAATCCTCAACAACACCGGACAGGGTATGAGCCATGGCGCGTTGATCTACATCGTGCTGGTATTGACCCACACCGATGGACTTCGGATCGATCTTTACAAGTTCGGCCAAGGGGTCTTGAAGGCGACGGGCAATGGAAACGGCGCCGCGCAGACTGACATCAAGGTCGGGAAACTCTTTGGCTGCAAGTTCTGAGGCGGAGTAAACAGAGGCACCGGCCTCAGACACCATGATTTTTGTCAGGTGCTGTTCGGGCATGAGCTTCATCAGGTCAGAGGCAAGTTTGTCAGTTTCCCGGCCAGCGGTTCCGTTACCAATGGCGATGAGATCAACGCTGTACTGCTTGCACATCCGCCCTAAAATGGCCAGCGAGCCATCCCAGTCTTTTCTCGGTTCATGCGGGTAAATGGTGTGGGTTTCCAGCAACTTGCCCGTGCTGTCGACCACAGCCACTTTCACGCCTGTGCGTATGCCGGGGTCCAAACCCATGGTGACCCGACCACCGGCAGGTGCCGCCAGCAGTAGGTCCTTCAGATTGCGCGCGAATACAGCGATGGCTTCGGTTTCTGCCTGTTCGCGTATTTTTGTCACCAATTCTGTTTCCAGCTGCGAGCTCAGCTTGACCCGCCAGGTCCAGCGGCACACATCACCGAGGAATTTGTCTCTGGAGGAGTCTGTCAGCCTCAGGCCGTTGTGGTGGGCAATGTCGCCTTCCATGGGGTGGTTGGAGCGGGCATCGGCTTCCAGACGTTCTGCCAGGTCAATTTTGCAGTTCAGCACACCTTGTTCGCGGCCGCGCAAAATCGCCAGAACCCGGTGTGAAGGTGCGCTGTGCAGTGGTTCATTGTGTTGAAAGTAATCGCGAAATTTTGCGCCTTCCTGCTCTTTTCCTTCCACCACACTGGCCATGACATGGCCACCGCTCCACATTTTTTCGCGCAGGGCTGCCAGCAGGTCGGCATTCTCAGCGAAGCGCTCAGAGAGAATGTCGCGGGCACCGTCCAGTGCGGCTTTTGCATCGGCCACACCTTTTTCAGCGTTGATGAAGCCGGGGGCCAAGGCATCCGGCACAGCGGCAGCGTCAGAAAAGATGAGGTCTGCCAACGGCTCCAGGCCGGCTTCTTTGGCAATTTGCGCGCGTGTACGACGTTTCTGCTTATAAGGCAGGTACAAGTCTTCCAAGCGCTGCTTGGTGTCTGCCGCGTTGATTTGCAGGGCCAGCTCATCGGTCAGCTTGCCTTGGGACTCAATGGATTCCAGAATGCTCTGTCGGCGCTCTTCGAGTTCACGCAAATACGTCAGGCGGTCTACAAGATCGCGCAGCTGTGTATCGTCCAAGCCGTCGGTGGCCTCTTTTCTGTACCGTGCGATGAAGGGCACAGTCGCCCCTTCATCCAAAAGCGTGACGGCAGCTTTGATGCTGGCAACTTTTACACTCAGTTCGTCAGCCAATTGGGCGATAATGCGTTGTTCTTGTTGTACGTTTGCCATGGATTGCGTGTTCGATGAAAGAAAATAACAAGCTGCGGATTGTGCCACAGGTTTTGTCCGGGTTTTTTTTGGTCTGGGCCCTGTGTCTGCGTTCTGTGTTTGCGCTTGAGGCGCCCGTTGTTCCCAGCAATCTGGCAGAGGCTGAGGCATTTACTCAGATGAAATCAACGCTTGAGAGTCAGGCCGAGGAAAAACTGCAGACAAAAGAAATGGAGTGCTATCAAAAAACGCTGATTTCCAATTGCCTCAGGGTGGTTGAAAAAGAACGTTCACAGTTCAAGCGTGACATGAAAATTGCTGACAATGCGGCCTCGGAACTGTTCCGCATTGAACGGGTCCGGCAAAAAGAGGAAAGAAAGCGTGAGCGCGACGCGCTGGAGGAGGAAAAAGCGTCTCGTGCCGACACCAAAGCCGCTCAGCCCAAGCCTGAACGTTCGCCCAACGCTGCGCCCCCACCCCCGAAAGGTAAGCCGTTGCGGGAAGCGCCTGCGGATGCTCCCCCTATTTCAGCAGACCAACAGGCCGAAAATAAAAGAATTTTCGAGGAAAAGCAGAAGGAGTCTGTCAGAATGCGCGCTGAAAATGCGAAACGCATTGCCGAGCAAGAAGAACGCCGGCAACGCTACAAGGCCGATCAGGAGGCCAACCGGCCCAAGTAAGGCGAGGCTCCGACATAAAAAGTGTCTGTCTCTGCCTTGATTTACGGAACGTTTCGGAACACGATTACACTCATCTTTTTTCATGAAGGGTTCATGCGGCATGACCGCTCAAAATACTCCAGACGAACTAAACCGGCGCATCATTGAATTGCAAGTGGAGCACCGGGATCTCGATCAAATCATCGCCACGCTGGAAGCACAAACCGGCCGCGATGATCTTCAAATTCGTCGCTTGAAAAAACGCAAGCTGCAGATCAAAGACGCAGTGACCTTACTGCAAATCCAACTAGAGCCCGATATTCCCGCCTGAACCATGAGTCTGATTGAAGAAGTAGAACGCGCCTTCGCAAAAGACGGTGCGTTGTCCACCCATTGCAAGGGTTTTTCGGCGCGCCCGGCTCAGCTCGACATGGCACGTGCTGTTGCCAGAGCCATTGACGGCCCCTCAACGCTTGTTGCGGAGGCAGGCACCGGAACGGGTAAAACATTTGCTTATCTGGTACCGGCCTTGTTGTCACAGGGCAAGGTTCTGGTTTCTACCGCCAGCAAAACGCTGCAAGACCAATTGTTTGACCGCGACATTCCGCTGGTCAGAAAAGCCTTGGCTCGTCCCGTTACAGTGGCGTTGCTTAAGGGCCGCAGCAATTATCTCTGCCATCACTTTCTCGCCCGAACCTTGCAGGAGGCCCGTTTGCCTTCGCCGCAAGAGGCCAGACATGTGCGCTCCATTGAGTGGTTTTCAAAAACCACCTTAACTGGCGACAAGGCGGATTGCACTGAGGTGCCGGAAAATGCCTCTGTTTGGGGGTATGTCACATCCACCCGCGAAAGTTGTCTGGGGCAAGAGTGCGGCTTTTATGAAGAGTGTTTTGTGGTGAAGGCCAGACGTGAGGCTCAGGCTGCCGAGGTGGTGGTGGTCAATCACCATTTGTTTCTGGCCGACCTGGCCCTGCGTGAAGAAGGGGTTGCCGAGTTGCTACCCAACGCCGGTGTGGTGATTTTCGATGAAGCGCACCAATTGCGGGATGTGGCCACTCAATTTTTCGGGCAAAGCATCAGCACCCACCAATGGCACGACCTGTTGCGCGATATTTTGATTGAAGGGCGTATTTCAGCCCGTGATGCCGCCGATTGGGACACAGTGCTGCGCCCCATGGATCTGTGCCTCAAAGAGCTGCGCACAGAACTCGGGCGCCTGAACGAAGTTGTCAGATTGCCCTTTGGACGCTTGTCAGACTACCCCGCCATTCAGCAGGGCATTGAGGCGATGGGCGGGCACGCGGAAACGCTGTTTGGTGTTCTGTCTGCCATTGCCGAACGGTCTGAAGAATGGCAAAAACTGACTGAACGCACTGGCGAATGCTTGGCGGTGTGGCGGCAGTGGTTGGGGCTGGATCCATTGGAAAATGAAGTGGACACCGTACGCTGGCTCACCTTGAGTCCTTTTATGGCGCAACTGAGCTGTTCACCGATGGATGTGGCCGATACTTTTAGCCGTTGCAGGGGCGGCGAGCCGCGCGCCTGGATATTCACTTCCGCCACCTTGAGTGTCAAGAATTCGCTGGACCACTTTAATCAGTCGCTGGGTTTGGAGGGGGCTGAGACCTCCATCTGGCCCAGTCCTTTTGATTATGAAAATCAGGCGCTCTTGTGTGTGCCCGAAAACGGGCCCAATCCGAAGTCACCGGGTTTTATTGATGAACTTTGCGAGTTGTTGTGGCCACTGATCCAAGCCTCTGACGGCGGTGTTTTTTTCCTTTGCACCACGCTGCGTGCCACCGCGAAGGTGGGAAAATGGCTGGAGCAGAAAAATTCGGAAAACAGCTTGGGCTGGACCGTTCTGGTTCAAGGCCAGGCTGGCAAGGCGGAAATGCTGGAGCAGTTCAGGTCCAGTGAGAAACCGGTTCTGGTGGGGTCTGCCACTTTCTGGGAGGGCGTGGACGTCAAAGGCGATGCGCTGCGGTTGGTCATCATCGACAAAATCCCGTTTGCTCCGCCAGACGATCCCTTGGTGGCTGCACGCAATGATTGGTTAAAAGACAAAGGTCTGAGTCCGTTTTATGAAATGGCCATCCCCGAAGCTGCCATTGCGCTGAAGCAGGGCGCCGGGCGCCTGATCCGCGATGAGACAGATCAAGGGGTTTTGGTGATCGGAGACCGGCGCTTGCTGACCGAAGGTTACGGAAAAACGCTGTGGCGAAGTTTGCCGCCGTTTGGTCGCACACGCAGTGTGTCCGAGGCGGTGGTGCGGATGCAGGCCATTGCCGCCCGCGCTCAGGGGTTTAAGCAGCAAACATAAAATATATATAAATCTGTGCTAAGCTATCAAATATGAATAGATATTTAAGCATAGGCGAAGCAGCAGAGGCGTTGGGCGTGTCAATTGCGACACTGCGTCGATGGGAGGCCGATGGAAAACTTGCTGCCGAACATACGGCTGGCGGTCACCGTCGCTATGATTTAGCCAAACTGCGCCCCGAGCTATACCGCGCGGAGCATGATGCTCAACGCCAGACGGTTGCCTACGCCCGCGTATCCAGTCACGACCAAAAAGCTGACTTAGAGCGTCAAAAACAAGTGCTTGAACTTTACTGCGCACGTCAAGGCTGGACATTCGAGGTGATTGCAGATTTAGGCTCTGGCATGAACTACCAAAAGAAAGGTTTGAAGCGACTGCTCGATGATGTTGTGGAAGGGCGTATTGGACGACTGGTTATCACACACAAAGACAGACTTCTGCGGTTCGGTGCAGAGTTGGTGTTTGCAATTTGCGAGGCCAAGAATGTGGAAGTCGTCATTCTCAACCAAGGCGAAGACACAACGTTCGAAGAAGACCTTGCCAAGGACGTGTTGGAGATCATCACCGTGTTTAGCGCCAGGCTGTATGGTTCACGCTCACGAAAAAATCAAAAGTTGCTAGACGGCGTAAAAAAAGCCGTCGAAGAATCCTCTAAATGCTGATCGCTCACAAAATCGCGCTTGATCCGAACAACGTACAGGCAACTTATTTTGCCCGTGCGGCTGGGACTGCACGTTTCGCCTACAACTGGGCACTGGCCCAGTGGCAACAGAAATACGATGCTTGCAAGGCAGACGCGGCTTTGCCAAAACCTTCGCAAATGGCACTGCGTCGCCAACTCAATAGCATCAAGGCTGAGCAATTCCCGTGGATGCTCGAAGTTACAAAAAACGCACCACAAATGGCAATTATTCAGCTGGGGTTTGCGTTCAAAAATTTCTTTGCGGGTCGCGCAAAATACCCGAAGTTCAGAAAGAAAGGCATACACGACCGATTCAGCCTCACCAACGATCAATTCAGCGTGGATGGTTCACGCATACGCATCCCCAATCTTGGTTGGGTGCGTATGCGTGAGACGTTGCGCTTCAACGGAAAAATCATGTCAGCCACGGTCTCCCGCTTGGCCGATAAATGGTTTGTCAGCATCACCGTCGACACCCAAAACAGTTCAAACCGACCACAAGCCGAAAACCAAGGCGTGGTGGGCGTGGACTTGGGTGTATCGACACTTGCAACACTCTCAACGGGAGAAAGTATCGCAGGACCAAAGGCGCACAAAGGGTTGTTGGGTCGATTACAACGGTTATCGCGCAGCCTATCGCGCAAAACCAAAGGTTCGGCAAATCGGAAAAAGGCGAAGATGAAGTTGTCCAGGCTGCACGCCCGAATCAGCAACATCCGTAAAAATGCGCTGCATCAACTCACAACCGAGCTAACGAGCCGATTTCACACCATCGGCATTGAGGATTTGAACGTACGCGGCATGGTCAAGAACCGACATCTGTCGCGCGCAGTGTCCGATATGGGTTTCTTTGAATTTCGCAGGCAATTGGACTATAAAGCAGCTACGCGAGGTGGGCTGATCGTTGTTGCCGATCGCTGGTATCCGAGTAGCAAGACGTGCTCAGAATGCGATTACAAACTCGAAACCTTGCCACTTTCGGCGCGTAAGTGGGTTTGTCCAAGTTGCGGCAGCGTTCATGACCGAGATGTAAATGCAGCGGTCAATTTGAGAAAAATGGCGGTGAGTTCCACCGCGTCAGTCTGTGGAGAGGAAAGCTCTGGCCGTGGTCGCAAGACCACGACGAAACCAGCCTCTGTGAAGCAGAAAGTCAGCTTTGAATCTGTTTAGGTAGATTTAAGTAGGTATGACGGAACGGCGACCTGAATAACCGGTTAATACAGCGGCTGTGTTAATTCATTGCCACCAGACCGCTGCTGTTTATCACCAGATTTTCCACCAAGGTTCAGACTGTTTCTTTTTTGCAGAGTTTTCAGCCAGCGTTTTGTCGTTGAGAAAATCGCTCTCCGGGAAGTTTTGCTTCAAAATGCGCATGGCGTCGTTTTTCAAATCAGGTGTTGCCAGCGCTTCATACGATTTGGCCATGATGTAGAGCGATTCTTCAACGGCCGGGGTCTGCTGGTATTGTTTGACAACGGCTTGTGCCCGGTTGGCAGCGGCCAAATAGGCACCGCGCTTGTAGTAGTAACGGGCCACCAGCAGTTCATTTGAGGCCATCGCATTGACAAGGTAACGCATGCGTTGAGCTGAGTCTGCGGCATAGCGGCTGTCCGGGTAGCGGGTCACGATGGTTCTGAAAGCGTCAAAAGCGGCACGGGCGCCTTTAGGGTCGCGCGCAGTGGGGTCTTCACCTGCGAAAGAAGCCAAGATACCCAAGTTGTCGTTGAAGTTGATCAGGCCTTTCAAATAATAGATGTAATCAACATTCGGATGGTTGGGGTGCAGTTTCAGGAAGCGATCTGCAGCGGCCAGTGCCTGAACCGCATCGTTGTCCTTGTAATAAACATAAGCCGCTTCCATTTGCGCCTGTTGGGCGTAGCGGCCAAACGGGTAGCGTGCTTCAAGCTTTTCCAGCAACGTGATTGCGCGTTGGTAGTTGCCTGTGAGAATCTCTTCCTTGGCCTCCGAGTACAATCTGGCTGCGGACCAACCTGCAGTTTCATCTAATTGCTTTGTGCTGGTGCCGCAGGCTGATAAGCCAACGACGGAAACAAGTAGAAAAATTGAGCAGATACGCTTTAATGCCATTCGAAATGTCATACGGACAGGCTTTCAATATCTAAAAATAAGTGGGGCCAGACGGAGGCGGGCGTTAAAACCGTGTTCCGATTGGCAATGACTTCAATGATTATAGCGTTACAGAGGTATTCGTGAATTCCGATTCAGCAACTGATGCACAAGAACTCAAATTTGAGGCCAGCGTGCCAATGTCTTTGGCCGGTCAGCGCCTGGACAAAGCCTTGGTTGTGCTTTTTTCCGACTACACGCGGGCCAGGCTTCAAGAGTGGCTGGAAAACGGTCGCATCAGCGTCGATGGTGTGGAAAAAATCAAGGCAAGCTACAAGCTAAAAGGCCTGGAATTGCTGGTGCTAAGGCCTGAACCACCGGAGCACATGCAAACGCTTGTTCCGCAAGCCATTGATTTTGATGTGGTCTACGAGGATTCAACATGTTTGGTCATTGACAAGCCCGACGGGTTGGTGGTGCATCCGGCCGCAGGGCATTGGAGCGGTACGCTGATGAATGGCTTGTTGTACCGCAATCCTGAGTTGATCGATGTGCCGCGCGCAGGCATTGTCCACCGTTTGGACAAAGACACCACAGGTTTGATGGTGGTTGCAAAAACCGTGGATGTTCAACAACGCTTGATTCGCGAATTGGCGGCGCGCAGGGTGCGACGTATTTATTTGGCCATGGTGTGGGGGCGCATGACACAGCGTCGCACGGTTGAGGGTCCCATTGGCCGTGACAGCCGAAACCGTCAAAAAATGGCGGTGGTGGCGGGCGGCAAACCAGCAATTACGCATTTTTACCCGTTGGCCACCGGTAAGTTGGCAGACCTTCCCGTGACGCTGTTGGCTTGCAAGCTGGAAACCGGACGCACTCATCAGATTCGTGTGCATGCCCTGCACGCAGGCTTTGGCTTGGTGGGCGATCTGGTTTACCGCCAACGGGGTGCCAGACCGGTGGATTTGAACAGGCAAGCCCTGCATGCCACCTACCTTGCGTTTTCTCCTTTGGCCTCGCACGGCGAAGAAGTGTGTTCAGTGGCTGAAGTACCGCAAGATTTTCAGCGCTTGTTGCGCGAGGCCGGCATTGAGGTGCCAGATGAGGACAAGTTGCGCAGCCTGCCTGACTTCTGGGTGGAGTACGCCAGTGCCGTGGCCGAAGACGAATGGGACGATGATTTCAACGAAGACGACTACGACGTTGAAACCATACAGGCCCACGGAGAGGAGGAGTGAGTTCACCGGAACTGTTGCCCGGTTATGAGCCCGCTTGGCATGGTTTGCCGGCGCAGTTGCGGGCAAGGTTGGGCTTCTGGATTACTGACGCAGGCCCAAGAGCCGATGCAGATGTTTACGGCTTCAACACTGCGCTTCACGTGGGCGACCACGAACCGCAGGTCTTGGGTCGCCGGCGGCGGCTGGCTGAGCATCTGGGGGTTTCAGTGGTTTGGCTCAAGCAGGTGCACGGTGTTGAATGCGCCGATGTGTCCGGCCAACCAGCAAGCTTGACCGATGCTTTGACCGCAGATGCAGCATTTTCCACACGGAGTGGTCAGGCAGTCGGCGTTATGACGGCTGATTGTCTGCCTGTTTTGCTGGTGAACCGAGCGGGCACTGCTGTGGCTGCTGCACATTGCGGTTGGCGTGGCCTGTTGAACGGTGTTTTGGAAAACACGGTGTTGCGTTTGCGCAATGCGTGTTGCACCGCACCCCTTCAGGGTTTGACTGGACAGGCTGAAGTGTATGCCTGTTTTGGTCCGGCAATAGGGCCGGCCTCTTTTGAGGTAGGTGCCGAGGTGCGCGAAGCCTACTTGCGCAAGTCTGAGGCCTATGAGGCCTGTTTTTCTTCCTCAGTGAATGAAAATGGTGGCCTGCAGGGCCAGGGCGGCAAGTTTATGGCAGACCTTTACGGGCTGGCCGGGCTGACGCTTTCAGCCATGGGTGGGGTTGAGGTGGCTTCCTGTGAAAAAGACACCTTTACCGACCCCCACCTTTTTTCATACCGCCGCAGCCCCGTGACTGGGCGCATGGCCAGCTTGATCTGGCTTAAAGACTAATCTGCCTGCTCTTTTTTCAAGATTTCCGGCGTTTGTTTAGTGGCCTGTTCGATGGTCGCCTGTTCTGCCATCCACTTCTCATGTTCCTCTTTTTCCCTTGCCTTGATGGCGCGATTACGCGATGGTGCGCCCATCAAATACATCACGATGCTGCAGGGCAGCAAGCCATAGAAAAAAAATGTGCTGATACCCGCCAAAACCGTTTCCTCTGTGGCTGCCATAAGGACGGTGACATAAATCCAGGCAATGGCAACGATGTACATAGTGTTCCTTTTTTCAATGTGTTGCTTGATTCTGCAGACCGTAAAAAACGGGTTCATTTTTCATAATACGGATTGACTTTTCATATTGCGCAGCGCACAATTTATTGCGCTGGTGGCCGTTGAGCGCCGTCTGTTTGTTCAAGCGCGCAATTGTGTTTTCAAAATTGAAATCACATTGATTTATGTCAATATGTTAAGCATTGAGTAAGTAAATCATGGGCACAATACGGCGTTTATTCAATGCCCCTCCCACGCGCATGCTTCTTGCGAGATGTCTTACTGGTTGTTGAATTCGACACAAAATCGTACAAATAAAACTTAGGGATGCTTCGGCAATGCAATCACCAAAACCCAATCTTGATGCTTTCAAAGACCTTTTTTCGTTTCCTTCCAATCTTGGCCAGGAAACGCCCTGGGTTCAAAACACACCTTCGGCGTCTTCATTGCAAAGCTTCGTGCAAAGCATCGGTGAAACCATGCAAAAGGCGATGTCCGGGCTTCCCATTCCCACTCTAACTCAGCTTCAGCAAGATTACATGCGAGATGCAACGGAGTTGTACATGGGCATGTTGGGCAATGCAGTCGAAAAAGACGGCAGCAAGGCCCCGCCGGTGAGCAGCCTGATTTCCAAGGACAAACGGTTCCAGTCCAAGGATTGGCAGGACCACGGCTTTTTTGAGTACAACGCGGCGTTGTATGGTTTGAATTCAAAATACGCCATGCGTCTGACGGAAGCCGTAGACCTTGAGCCCAAAGAGAAAACACTGCTGCGCTACACGGTTCAACAAATGGTTGAAGCCATGTCGCCAGCCAATTTTCTGGTGACCAATCCGGAAGCCCAAAAGAAGTTGATAGAAACCAAGGGTCAGAGTCTGGCCGAGGGTTTGGGTAACGTCATGGCTGACATGGAAAAAGGGCGTATCTCCCAGACCGATGAAGAGGCTTTCGAGGTGGGTCGCAATGTTGCCACCACGGTGGGTTCTGTGATTTTTGAAAATGAATTGTTTCAGCTCATACAGTACAAGCCAAAGACAGAAAAAGTAGGCAGTCGCCCCATGTTGTTTGTGCCGCCTGCGATCAACAAGTTCTACAGTCTTGAGTTGCAGCCCGACAACTCCTTGCTGTCTTTTGTCATTGAGCAAGGCTGTACGCTCTACCTGATGTCCTGGTGCAACCCCAAGGAAGATCAAGGCCACCTGGAGTGGGATGACTACGTTGAACACGGTGTTCTGAAGGCTGTCGATCTTGTTTGCGAGCTTTCCGGCCAGG
>JBEIKS010000035.1:0-13292 GCA_040379625.1 Burkholderiaceae bacterium | reverse complement strand
GGGGTCGACAGGGCCCGCGCCCTGAATGCCCTTCGCAACAGAGTCACACCGGCCGCCCACGCGCCACCCCTCCTGGGTGCTAATGAGGCTTGGGCATGCGTAGTAGCTTGTTTTTTCGCGGGGGGTGGGGTGTTTTTTAGGGCAAAATCTTGAAAAAAATGGTGGTTATCCTGACCAGCCGTAAAACCCCGTCCCAAGGCTATGTGGAGTAAAAACAATCTCAGTTGGCCTCCCAGTTTGCCGGTTGTAGACGCTACGTCTACAACAAGGCACTTGAAGCGCAAATCAAGAATCGGGAGGCAGGCGGAGCCTACATCCCCTACCGCAAAATGGCTTTGATTCTTCCGTTTTGGAAAAAGCAGGAAGACACCCAATGGCTTGCCGATTGCCATTCCCAAGTTCTGCAACAGGCGTTGATGGATTTGGAAAAGTCCTACATTAACTTCTTCGAGGGTAGAGCCGACTTCCCTCAGTTTAAGAAGAAGGGTAAGTCAGATGCTTTCCGCTTCCCGCAGATCAAGCCTGAAGCCTTGGATGAGGCTAACAGCCGAATCAAATTGCCGAGTTTGGGTTGGGTGAAGTATCGCAAGTCCCAGCCTATCTTCGGCAGCATCCGCAATATCACCGTTTCCAAAAAGGCGGGACACTGGTATGTGTCGGTGCAGGTCGAGTACGAGGTTGAGAAACTGCACAACCACATCGCAAACATCAGAAGAGACTTTCTTGATAGCAGCAAACAGTCTGCGGAGGATTGGAGTTTGATCCGTTGATGCAGAAACCAACCCACAAGATTCAAGCCGAAGCACTGGTTTGAGTTTTGGATGGGGAATCATCGTCTCTTTAGGGCGGTGAGCATGTCAGCAGCAGTAATACGCGCGATGCCACGCTTGAGATCCTACAAGCCGTTTTCGCACGGTAGGGAACGATTCCCTTTCAAATGCAACTCACTTGTGCCCCCTGAAAAAAGCACAGTGTCATGAACGCAAAAAACTTCAGTCATTTGATCGCTACCTTAAGAACCATGTGTAGCGAAATTCCCAATTCCAACTCGCCTCGGTTTTCTTATCACGGACTGGATTTTTCTGTCACGCGGCTGACCTCTGGCTATCTGAGCTGGGTCGACATTGAAATGGATGTGCTGGCGCTTGATGATGATAATTTTGGTGCTGCGGTGGGTAATGCCATGCACATCAATCATCACGTGTTCGTTGCCTCACCGAGTCCCAGTTTTTTCGCTGTGCGAGACCAAGATGAACAATTGCAGTTGGTGCTTCATCAACGTATTTATGGCGATCATCTTGAGGTGACTGAACTTTTTGCGCAATTGCGAGCACTTAAACAGCAATTAATTGAAGCTCAACAAACTCACTTTTGAAAGATTCTAATGTCATCTAACATCGCACCAACTACCCACACAGCACAGAGCGCCCCACAAACTTCTACTGCAAACGTCTCGTTGGACGTCTCAGCGCAAAGCGCTGAAGGCGCAACAAAAGCGCCCAGCAATTGGGCTACCAAAGCCTGGGAAGGCGTTAAAAAGGCTTGGAGATGGGCCAATCAATCGCCTTTTCGTCAGTTTTTAATTGGAGTGGGTGCCATTACGGTGGGTGCCACCATCAGCGCTGCCACAGGGGGGGCCTTGGGCGTACTGGGTATGCCGTTGATTTTAACGGGCGCTTATATGGTACTTAGATCTGTTGCCAAAACTGCATATGTGAAAGAGAAACTGGATAAACTGTATCCTAAACAGCAGGTTGCCGGCGCAGCCAGTGCTGACAGGGTTGCTGCCGAGCAAGGCGAGGTATCCGTACGTGGTAAAACAAATACAGTTCCGAATGGAACAGTTCCGGATTACGGCCTCGCTTACTAAGCCCCCAGCCTCACTCCCTGTGATACGGATGCCCCACAATCATCGACCAACCGCGGTACAGCGCTTCCACCAGCATCACTCTCGCCAGCGCATGCGGTAGGGTGAGGCTGGAAAGGCGCCACTGTTCGCGGCAGCCTTGTTTGAAGTCAGCGTGCAGGCCATCGGCGCTGCCAATCACCAAACACAGGTGTTCGCCAGCGTCGTGCCACTTGCTCAGTTTGTCTGCCAGTTTTTTACTGCTCAGGTCCAAACCGCGCTCGTCCATGGCCACCAACAAGGCGCCTTTGGGAATGGCCGCCAGCAGGCGGTCTTTTTCTGTCAATAAAATCTGTTCTGTGGTTTTGCCGCTTTGTCGGCTCTCAGGTTTCAGCTCGATGAGGTCGAGTTTCCAGTCAGACGGAAAGCGCTTGGCATACATGTCCAGCGCGTCTTGAACCCACGGCTCTGGGCGGTGGGTGTAAGCAATCAGGGTGAGTTTCAAAGTGGGTTTTAGTGATGCCAGCCGAAATTAGGCCAGTTGAAAGCTGAATTCGACGGCATTCGGATTCCGAAAATCACCGGCCCTTGGAGAAACCACCAAGGCCGAACCCCCGTTGAGTTTCACCCGCACTTTTTTCTCGCCCCAGATTTCTTCCAGATTGTAGTAATCGCGGATGGCCGGTTGCATGATGTGCACCACAATGTCGCCCAAATCCACCAACACCCAGTCGCCGGTTTCTTCACCTTCGGTGCTGATGATTTGCCCACCTGCGGCCTTGGCTCTTTCTTTGACATGGCTGGCCAGTGCACGGGTTTGCCGGTTGGAAGACGCGGTGGCAATAATGACGCGGTCAAAATCGCAGGTGATTAGAGAGGTGTCGAACACGGCAATTTGCTGTGCTTTGATGTCTTCGAGGGCATCAATAACGGTGCGCTGCAGTTTGCGAAGATTCATGCGGTAAAGAGGTCCTTGCGTTAAATCATTTAAAACTTCATTGAATTCTAACCCGCTCGCTGCGCTTTGCAAATACGGCTGTGTTTCAGACAGTCGGCTCTGGCGCTTGGTAGAGCTTTTCAAGCTCAATGTAGTCTGCGACGCTGCGCGGCAGGTTGTTGCGCAAGCGGGTTCTGGCGGTTTCGCGAATGTCTGCGTCCAAGTGGCCTAGCAACGCGGCCTGCCGCCTTATTTCAGTGGACGACACCGCAATGGTGGGCATGGGAATGCGGATCAGGTGGTTCCTGTCGTGGTATTTTTGCAAGGTGGGCGGAATTTCAATGAAGCTCACGCCCGCACGTTCCACCATGCCGATGTTCGAAAAATCAAACAGGCTTTCCCAGTTGTGCCAGGTGGGCAAGTTGCGCACTTGGTCAGCGCCAATAATCCAGGTAAAGGAATGGGCGGGGTAAAGCTGGCTGAATTCTTCCAGCGTATCAATGGTGTAGGTATTGCCTTCACGTTCCAGTTCGCTGGTGTGTATGAACCAGCTCGGTGCGCCGTTGATGGCGAGCTTCAGCATTTCCATTCGGTGCCAGTTGCTGGCCTGCCGCCTGGGTTTTTGCCAGGGCTGACCGGCCGGTACAAACCAGACTTCGTCTGCCATGCAGTGGGCTTGGGCCGACTTCGCCATTTGCAGGTGGCCCACATGCACAGGGTCGAAGCTGCCCCCGATGAGCACCACTTTTTTCTCTGAAAAATCAGGCCCCCGTGGTACCAGACAGTGCATAAGCTGTGTCCTTTTTTGCTCCAATCAGCGATGCCTAATGCTACACCCAGTTTTTGTGGATGAGAAAGTCGGTGTATAACTTAGCTTCTTGGCTGCCGGGTTTTGGAGCCCAGTTGTATTTCCAGATCACGTTGGGCGGCATGGACATTAAAATGCTTTCTGTGCGCCCGCCAGACTGCAGGCCAAACAGCGTGCCGCGGTCAAATACCAGGTTGAATTCAACATAACGGCCACGGCGGTAGGCTTGGAATTCGCGCTGTGCTTCGCCATAAGCCGCGTTTTTACGGCGTTCCAGTATGGGGGTGTAGGCCGGCAGGAAGTGGTCGGCCACGCTGCGCATCATCGCAAACGATTGATCGAAGCCCAGTTCTGAAAAGTCGTCAAAAAACAGGCCGCCCACGCCACGCGGTTCATTTCTGTGCTTTAGAAAAAAATACTCGTCGCACCACTGCTTGAAACGCGGATGTAACTCGTCGCCAAATGGCGCCAGCGCTTGTTTGCAGGTGCTGTGAAAATGCACCACATCTTCTTCAAACGGATAGTAGGGTGTGAGGTCCATGCCGCCGCCAAACCACCACACGGGTTCCTTGTTGCCGTCTTTTGGGTAGGCAATAAAGAAGCGCACGTTCATGTGCACTGTGGGTGCGTAGGGGTTGCGGGGGTGGAACACCAGCGAAACGCCCATGGCCTCGAAGCCTGCACCCGCCAGTTCCGGGCGGTTGGCGGTGGCTGAGGGCGGAAGTTTGTCGCCCATGACATGGCTGAAATTAACGCCGCCGCGTTCAAGTACGCCGCCGTTTTCCAGAACCCGGCTGACGCCGCCGCCACCGGCAGGGCGCTCCCACGCATCCCGTTGGAAGGTGTGCCCATCAATGCGTTCCAACTCAGTTGCAATGCGGTCTTGTAGGCCCAGCAGGTATTGCTTGACCGCGAGTGCGTCCACCGTTTGCGTCATGGTTTTTCAGTTTTTACGGTTGATGGCCAGGTGGCCGATGTCAGTGCGGTACTGGGCGCCGTCGAAACGGGTGTGTTCCAGCACTTCATAGGCGCGGCGCTGGGCGGCTTTCACACTGTTACCCAAGGCGGTGACGCACAATACGCGCCCGCCGCTGGTCAGCAGTTGGCCGTCTTTGAGTTCGGTGCCGGCGTGGAATACCTTGGCGTCTTCTGCTGCAGGGGCCTCTGTGAAAATAGCATCGCCTTTTCTCGGGGTGTCAGGGTAGTTGGCTGCGGCCATCACAACGCCAAGTGCCACCCGGTGATCCCACTGCGGTTCGAACTGATCGGCTTTGCCGTCCACAGCGTAGTCCAGCAATTCCACCAGATCGCTTTTAAGTCGCATCATGATGGGTTGGGTTTCTGGGTCGCCCATGCGGCAGTTGAATTCCAGCACCTTGATGCTGCCATCGGGCGACACCATCAGACCTGCGTACAAAAAGCCGGTGTAGGGCAGGCCGTCTTTGATCATGCCGTTCAGGGTGGGGTAAATGACTTCCCGCATGACGCGCGCATGCACATCCGGGGTGACCACGGGCGCAGGCGAATAAGCACCCATGCCACCGGTGTTGGGGCCTTGGTCTTTGTCCAGCAGGCGTTTGTGGTCTTGGCTGGAGGCCAGCGGCAGTGCGTTTTTACCGTCGCACACCACAATAAAGCTGGCTTCCTCGCCGGGCAAAAAGTCTTCAATGACCACCCGTGCGCCGGCCGCACCCATTTTGTTGTCCAGCAACATCATGTCGATGGCTTCATGCGCTTCATTGAGCGACATGGCAACCACCACGCCCTTGCCGGCGGCCAGGCCATCTGCCTTGATGACAATGGGCGCACCGCGCTGGTTTACATAGTCGTGCGCCAAAGCAGCGTCTGTGAAGGTTTGGTAGGCCGCCGTAGGAATGGCGTGGCGCTCCATGAAGGCCTTGGCAAAATCCTTGGAACTTTCCAGTTGTGCAGCCAGCCGCGTGGGGCCGAAGATGCGCAGGTTTCTGGCCCGGAAAATATCCACAATGCCGGCGGCCAAGGGTGCTTCCGGACCCACCACGGTGAGGTGTATGCCCTCGGATTGCGCAAAGTCTGCCAGCGCATTCACATCGGTGATTTCAAGGTTGCAGATGCGTGTGTCGTTGGCGGTGCCACCGTTGCCGGGTGCTACAAAAACGGTTTGTACATCTTGCGATTGCGCAATGCGCCAAGCCAGTGCGTGTTCGCGGCCGCCTGAGCCTACAACTAAAATTTTCATAGGGTTTTTAAAGTCAAAGTGTCGTTGGCCAAAGGGGCTGATTTACTGGTTGATGACTGCGTTGGTGTAGACCTCTTGCACATCGTCGAGGTTTTCCAGTACGTCCAGCAGTTTTTGCATTTTTACCGCGTCATCGCCCTCAAACAGGGTTTCCGTGGTGGGCTTCATAATGATTTCAGCCACTTCGGCTTTCATGCCGGTTGCATCAAAAGCGGCTTTCACCGTGGCGAAGTCTGCCGGGGCGCACAACACTTCCAGGCCGCCTTCTTCGTCGGTGATGACATCTTCTGCGCCGGCTTCCAGCGCAATGTCCATAACCTTGTTTTCATCGGTGCCGGGGGCGAACAAAAACTGGCCGCAGTGTTTGAACATGAAGGCCACAGAGCCTTCCTGGCCCAGGTTGCCGCCGTATTTGGAAAATGCGTGGCGCACTTCCGCCACCGTGCGGGTGCGGTTGTCTGTCATGGTGTCTACGATGACGGCTGCGCCATTGATGCCGTAGCCTTCGTAGCGGATTTCGTCATAGTTCACGCCGTCTGCACCACCGGCGCCGCGCTGTATGGCGCGCGTCATGGTGTCTTTGGGCATGTTGGCATCGGTGCCTTTGTCCAAAGCCAGGCGCAGACGGGGGTTTGTGGCTGCATCGGGGCCGCCTGCACGGGCCGACACGGTGATTTCACGGATGAGTTTGGTCCACAGCTTGCCGCGCTTTTCGTCTTGACGACCCTTGCGGTGCTGAATATTGGCCCATTTGGAATGTCCTGCCATTGCTCGACTTTAAAAATAATTCAAGACTTCCATTTTAGCACCGGCCACGTGGCTGCAGCTCCAAATAATTGCGAAAGCCTGAAAACAGGCCTCCCATATTTGTTCGGAGAGCAGGGGCCGCGCTGCTTCACCCCCCCTCCCTCGTTTTGGGGTTTTTCGATGCCGGGGTGGCTGATAACTTTGTTCCTCTAGAACAGGGGAGGTGCCATGAAAATAAAGAGCGGACTAACGCTGGTAGCGCTCATGTTGTCATGCACCCTGACCAGGGCGCAATCCAGCGTTCCATCCGATAGCGATGCAGACTATGCGGCCAAATTAAGCCAACGACGCATTTCAGAGTACAGCGTTAATGGACGGGCCTTGTTCAGCAATGCAGTCGATGTTGAATATGGCCTGCAACACGGATCGTCGGACAGTTCGATAGAAACGTCCCGGTCAATATCCAACACGCTGACCTTGAGGTCAGGTTTGTCGGAACGTGTCAGCAGCTCTCTGGGGTTTTCAAGTGAACGCAGGCAGTCCACGGATATTTTTTCTTCTGAACCCTTCAATTCAGGAAGAAAAAACATTCAAGGCAGTTTGAGTTATTTGCTGATGGGGGAAACCCCCAGTCTGCCCCAACTGTACGCCGGCCTAAATGTCAGTGAACGCCTGGATCAAAGAACGCAACGAGGTGTGGGTGTCAGTTTGAGTGCGTTTCGCACGCTGGAATCCGTCACGTTGAATGCATCGTTGGCCTATGACCGCTTGCGCAGCCACCTGATGCAGACGGCCTTTGCCGATGTGGATCAGCACACGGTCAGCGCCGGCGGTGGTTTGGTGCTGACGCTTAACCACCGGGCTGCCTTGAGCTTTGGTTTGAATGTGAGCCGTGCGCATGCTCAAAACACGCTGACCGTCAGTCAAATGGGGCTGACCTACCGGTTTACCCCGCTGTGGGTGGGGCGTGTGGGTTTCTCCCGTCAGGAATCCGGTGGTCAGTATTCCAGCATTGTGATCAATGCAATCCGCACGGTGAACCCTTGAATTTGCGCTTGTGCTCATTGGGTATGGTGGCTATGTTGTCGGCCAATCCCGTCTTTTCTTACGATTCCTGGCATGAGCAACGGTTTGGCAATTTACCTGCACAGGTACTGGATATGTCCTGTGGGCCAGCAGCACTGGCGGGGCTGATTTCAAATTACAGCGGAATTGCCATCACGGAAGCGGAAATTTTGCTGATGTTGTCCGGTGCTGTGGATAAAAACAAACATAAGCAGACGCTGGAAAACGGCTTCTCTTTGCTGGATCTGAAAAAGGTGATGTTTCCTCTGGGTTTGACTTTAAATGCGTCCAGAATTTCCGAGGAACAACTCATTAAATTCGATCGCCCTGCAATCTTGCAATTTAAAACAAATTTTGGTCACCATTTTGTGCTTTGGAATGGTTATTACAAAGGATGGCATTGGTTGAGCGACCCTGCCCGTGGGCAGATGTGGTTGAGTTCGGATGCATTTTCTGAGGAATGGTCTGGGGTTGCAGGCTGGGTATTCCACTCTGACGGCGGATTGCCCGCCTTGGTGGATAAGGAAAAATTGGCACGAGGCTTTTTTTTGCGCTGACCTGATGACCGATGCAGCACCACATCTGACTAAACCAGATAGAGCCTGAGGCAAAAATCGGCGAGAATCCGTGTAACGCGATGGAGCTCGCCACTTAACTGCTGTTGTGTTATCGGCAACCGATGCACGTAGTTATGAAACCATCGGTAATTCGCTTTACTTCCTTATCTTTTGAGTAATAGCCCATACGCCAAACGGTGTTTGCCAGTTGGGCGGTTGCGTACAGCAACGATTCTTCCCTTGAACTTCTAACCATGTTGGTTTTTACGTAATTAAATGCATCACGCAGTATTTCGTACTTTTGGCCTCTTGCCAGCAGTGCGCTATCTTCATGGCTCAAACCAATAATACCTTTCCCAGACCGTTGCTTTAGTGTCATGTATCTCTTGTAATCAAGGCCATCCCGTTGGAATCGGGACTGCATGGAACTTTCAAAATTATTGCTGAAAAGTTCGATGCTGCTTTTTGAAAATGAAGATCCTTCAATTGAGTCCATGGTGGCGTCGTCCATCATGAGAATATTGTCGACTTCCACCTGACCAGCTGTTGCGTTCAACGTAATTGCGAGCAGTCCGCACAGACTGAGTTGTTTGAATAAAGACATTTGAATAACTCCTGATTGCTTTAACTTTAAGATAATGACTAAAGAAGAAAGCGATTCGATCTTCCCGCTCGGGTTTATCAAACGCTTCTCCATTGCGAATGTAATGGAAGCCATACCAAGATTTGGTGGCAGTACTCATCAAAGAGTTCAGAAGGTTGGCGGGGTAATACAAAGGGGGGCTATCGCCTGCTCATTTGTGAACTACTCGGGGCTAAAGCACCCGAGATTGCGCGGCTATTTGTTCAACGGCCAGCGGGGTTTCGTTTCTATGCTGTAGTTTTTTTCTTGCAGCAGTGCCGGGTTTGCCTTCAGGTGCAGGGCGCCGGCAAATGCAATCATGGCGCCGTTGTCTGTGCACAGCGCCAGTTCTGGGAAAAAAACATCAATGCCCTGTTTTGCCGCGGTTTGCGTAAGCACTTGACGCAGTCCTTTGTTGGCGCCCACGCCGCCGGCCACCACCAGTCGCTTGTGGCCTGCTGCCCGCGCCGCTTTAATGGCTTTGCTGACCAACACATCAATGACGGCCGCCTGAAAACTGGCGGCTAGATCGCAGCGATCTTGCACAGACAGTTCAAAACTTTCTTGCGCTTTTGCATGTCCTGTCAGTTTCATGGCGGTGGTCAGCACCGCAGTTTTCAGCCCTGAAAAACTGAAATTGAAATCGCCGGAGTGCAGCATGGGCCGGGGCAGGGCAAACCGTGTGGCATCGCCTTGTTCCGCCAGCGCCGCCAGTGCAGGGCCGCCCGGGTAGCTCAGCCCCATCATTTTCGCGGTCTTATCAAAGGCTTCGCCGGCAGCATCGTCCAGCGTTTCACCCAGCAAGGTGTATTGCCCTAACGCTTGTACGCCCATTAATTGGCTGTGGCCGCCAGACACCAGCAGGGCTGTAAAAGGAAAGGCTGGCGGTTTTGTAGACAGCAGAGGGCTGAGCAGGTGCCCCTCCAAGTGGTGCACGGCAATAATGGGTTTGTTCAGCGACATGGCCAGCCCATAGGCAAAGCAGGCGCCAGAGAGCAGGGCACCTGGCAAGCCCGGGCCGGTGGTGACGGCCAGTGCGTCCATGTCTTGCAGTGTCAGGTTTGCTTGTTTCAGGGCGGCTGCCAGCAAGGGCTCCAGGCGCTTGATGTGGTCTCGCGATGCAAGTTCCGGCACCACGCCACCGTAGTCTTTGTGCATCGCAATTTGCGAATGCAGTGCCTGACCCAGCACTTCGCCGTGTGTATTGACAATGGCGACGCCTGTTTCATCACAGGAGCTTTCAAAACCCAGAACGCGTAAGGCGGCATCAGACACGGCAGCAAAACTCTAGAAAACTTTGGTGCCACATTGTCTCACGCCTGTCGCAAAGTCTGCGCCCCACACCCAAGCGCGGTGCCTGCTCTGCATTCCTGCACCGTTGTGGTGCCCCGTATTGCCCGTGCTTGCAGGGTTTCATGCTTTTTTTGCTTGGCACACCCTTTGCATAACACTGTTTGTGGCGCACCAACGGCGGTGTGTCATTTAGGTGGATTGACAGGTATCTCGCGGCGCAAGCCCGGGATTTGGACAACGGCGTTCTGTTCGCACATTACGGTGTGTGGCAGACGCCGGTTTTTTTGAGGAAAACATCATGGGTAACGAATCGGACTCGGGCAGCAGCCTTCTGAGCAATACAAACACCACACCCAACGTGGCGTCAGAGTCGGGTGTCAATCGTCGCCAATGGATGAAGGCGGCCGCAAGTCTGGGCGTTATGAGCCTGGTAGACCCTTTGGTCAGGGCGGGGGCGTGGGCAGCAGGTTCTGATGCACCGGAGAAAACTGAAGTAAAAATCGGCTTTATTCCACTGACTGATTGCGCCAGCGTCGTTATGGCCTCGGTGCTGGGGTTTGATAAAAAATACGGCATCAAGATTGTGCCGACGAAAGAGTCCTCTTGGGCGAGCGTCCGCGACAAACTCATCAACAACGAACTTGATGCAGCGCATGTTTTGTACGGTCTGGTTTACGGCGTACAAAATGGCGTGGGAAGCGCCAAAAAAGACATGGCGATTTTGATGAGCCTCAACCACAATGGTCAGGCCATCACGCTGTCTAAAAAACTGGCTGACAAAGGTGCGGTGGACGGCCCGTCACTGGCCAAACTCATGGCCACTGAAAAACGTGAATACACGTTTGCACAAACCTTTCCCACCGGTACGCACGCCATGTGGCTTTATTACTGGTTGGCCAGTTACGGCATAGACCCTTTCAAGGATGTAAAAAACATCACCGTGCCGCCACCGCAAATGGTGGCCAACATGCGGGTGGGCAACATGGATGGTTACTGCGTGGGTGAACCGTGGAATCACCGTGCCATTGCAGATGGCATTGGTATTACGGCCAACACCACGCAAGACATCTGGAAAGACCATCCTGAAAAAGTGCTGGGTACCAGCCTGGAGTTTGTGCAGAAATACCCCAACACGGCACGCGCCATGATCATGGCTATTCTTGAAGCCAGTCAATGGATAGACGCCAGTTTGAGCAACCGCTTGAAAATGGCTGAAACCATCTCAGACCGTGCTTATGTCAATACCTCTGTGGATGTGATTAACCAACGCATTCTGGGTCGCTACCAAAACGGTTTGGGCAAAACCTGGGACGATCCAAACCACATGAAGTTCTTCAACGATGGTTATGTGAACTACCCGTTCCTGTCTGATGGCATGTGGTTCATGTCACAGCACAAACGCTGGGGTTTGGTCAAAGAGGAGCTGGATTACCTGGCCATCGCAAAGCAGGTGAATCAGGTGGAGTTGTACAAGCAGGCGGCTTCGCAACTGAAGGTGTCGGTTCCAAAAGATCCGTTCCGCTCTGCCAAAATGATTGATGGCACACTGTGGGATGGCAAAAACGTCAAGAAATTTGCCGAGTCTTTCAAGATCCGCGCCTGAGGGCTTCCTGAGCTGAGGTAACATCGACGCATTGGATGTTCGGTGAGGTTTGTATGGTTGGCTCAGGGTACGCTTGCGCCCCGCTTATTAAAGAAATTGGCAGGGGCAAAGAGGGTGCACGCAATTTAACCCGGCAACAGGCGGCAGAGTTGTACGCAGCCATGTTGCAGGGCGAGGTTTCAGAGCTTGAGTTGGGCGCAGTGCTGATTGCGTTTCGGGTCAAGGGGGAATCTTGCGAGGAGCTGATGGGCTTTTGCCAAGCCGCCGATGCGTTGATGAACGCCAACCGCGTTCAAGGCGCCACATTTCATTCAAACAAACCGGTGTTGGTGTTTCCCAGCTACAACGGTGCGCGCCGCCGCCCCAACTGGTTGCCTTTACTGACCGGCGCTTTGGCCGCAATGGGTTTCCCGGTGTTGGTGCATGGTTTGTCTGCAGACCACACGGGGCGCATTACCACCGCTGAAATTTTTAATGAGTTGCAATGGCCCGGCGTGCTGGATGTTGGCTCAGACTGGCTGACTGCGCTTGTAAACGCCCATGCGCAAGCCCAGCCTTTGTTTGTTCACACCCGCGTGCTGCACCCGGGGCTGGAAGCGTTGTTGAACAAGCGCGCGCAACTCGGCGTGCGCAACTCCACACACACCGTCGTCAAATTACTGCGACCCTTACAGCACAACAGTGTGCTGGTGACCAGCTACACACATCCAGAATTTTTGAATTTGCAGCGCGAAGTGCTGTGCGGTTTGAACGCAACGGCGCTGGTGCTGCGCGGGCATGAAGGCGAGGCGGTGGCGCATCCGCAACGCGCCCCACGCATGGACGCTGTGCACGCAGGCCGCACTTGGTGTGTGGATGAAGGCGACAGCACTTTTACCGACATGCCAGAGAAAAATCCGGACCGCGATGCGGTGGTGACGGCTGCACAAACACAAAGTTTGTTGCTCGAATTCCAAGCCAATGGCGTGGCCGCATTACCCGCCGGGTTGCAACGCCAGATCCAGGCCATTGCCGCTGTGGCAAATGAAGTGGCAACATGAAAGACCCCCTGTTTTACGACGCTGTCGTGATTGGTGCTGGTGCCGCCGGTTTGATGTGTGCAGCCGTGGCCAGCCAAGGCGGCAAGCGGGTCGCCTTAATAGACCACAGTGAAAAAATCGCTGAAAAAATCCGCATCTCTGGCGGTGGTCGCTGCAATTTCACCAACCGCGAAGTCGGTTATGAAAACATGGTGGGAGAAAACCCCCGTTTCGCGCGTTACGCCCTGACTGAATACACGTCCAAACACTTTATTGATTTGGTGAAGCGCCACCGCATTGCGTTTCATGAAAAACACAAAGGTCAGTTGTTTTGTGATGAAAGCGCTGAAGACATTATTGAAATGTTGTTGGCTGAGTGTGCGCAGGGCGGTGTTCAATGGTTCAGACCCTGCAAGGTAGACAGTGTTCTAAAACGTGGCGAGCGCTATCAGGTGAATCTGGAAGCCGCGCAGGCCTTGCAGACGCCGCATCTGGTGATTGCCACCGGTGGCCTGTCCATTCCTAAAATCGGCGCCACCGATTTTGGTTACCGCATTGCCCGTCAGTTTGATTTGCC
>JBEIKS010000034.1:0-13485 GCA_040379625.1 Burkholderiaceae bacterium | reverse complement strand
TGTTTTTGGATGAAAAAAAGCCCCGGTATAACCGAGGCTTCCTTCTAACAAACCCGCCTTGAAATGAAATTTCAGCTTGGCTTCTTCACCCGCAATTCGCGGCGAAGCACTTTGCCTACCGGAGTTTTGGGGATTTCCGGCCAGAACTCAACAAACTTCGGCACTTTGTAACCGGTCAGGTGTTTGCGGCAATGCTCAATAATGTCTTTCGGCATCAAGGAAGGGTCGCGCTTCACAATGCAAATCTTGACCTGTTCACCCGTGATTTCATCGGGAACGCCCACGGCTCCACACTCCAGAACCCCAGGGTGCATTGCCACAACATCTTCAATTTCATTGGGGAACACGTTAAATCCGGACACAATGATCATGTCCTTTTTGCGATCCACGATCTTGAGATATCCGTCGGCATCCATTTCACCGATGTCTCCGGTGGCCAGCCAGCCATCGGCATCTATCATTTCAGCGGTTGCATCCGGGCGATTCCAGTAACCCTTCATGACCTGTGGACCACGAATGCAAATTTCTCCGGGTTCGTTCAGATCCGCCCACAAACCGTCCGTGCGGCGCAAACGAACATCACAACCAGGAATGGGCAAACCCACATTGCCACGGAAGACCGGCAAATTAACGCCAAACAGCGGCGGTACGGAGATCACCGGAGACGTTTCAGTCATACCGTAACCTTCCACAATGGGTACGCCTGTCATGGTGTGCCAACGCTCTGCAATGGCTTTTTGCAAAGCCATGCCGCCAGACATTGCGAACTTCAAATCAGAGAAATCGCGGTTGCGAAAATCCTCGTTTTCCATAAAGGCATTGAACAAGGTATTTACGGCAGTCAGCGTGCTGATTTTTTCATTCTTGATGGTTTTAACCACCAGCGAAATATCGCGCGGATTGGCAATCAGTACATTGCGGGCACCCAAAATCATGAAGGTCATGCAATTTACCGCCATCGCGTAAATATGATAGAGCGGCAGCAAGGTGAGTATGGTGTGGTCGCCCTCGCCAAGCGCTGGCTTGATGAAGGTCATGCCCTGCTCCATGTTGGAGAGCAAGCTGAAGTTGGTCAGCATTGCACCTTTGGATAAGCCGGTGGTGCCGCCCGTGTACTGCAACAAGGCAATGTCTTCAACATTGCTGCTTGCTTTGTTCAAGGGCAGGGAAGCAGCTTCAGACAAGGCATCGCGACTCCAGACCGCATTGGGCAACTCATACTCAGGCACCATCTTTTTGACGTTGCGCAAAACATAGTTAATGACACGGCCCTTGACGTTCAGGGCCCCACCAAGCAAGTCACCCAGTTGGGTCACCACAATGTTGCGAACCTGTGTGCCTTCCAACGATTGTTGCAACGTGTGTGCAAAGCTCTCAAACACCACAATGGTCTGGGCACCCGAGTCTTTCAACTGGTGATTCAACTCTCGTGGGGTGTACAACGGATTGACCGCCGTGAAAATTGCACCTGCCTTCATGGCTCCCAGAATACAGATCGGGAATTGAAAACAATTGGGCAGCATGACGGCAACCACATCACCTTTTTTAACACCCTTGCTTTGCAAATACGCGGCGAAGGCCGTGGCTTTTTTTCCCACTTCCTCATAGGTGATTTCAACCCCGGCGGATACAAAGGCAACCCGATCAGCGAATTGATCGATTGCCGCTTCCAACACCTCCAGAATACCGGCGTGCTTTAGCGGGCCAATCTCTTTCGGGGTGCCCTCAGGGTAGGATTTTTGCCAGAAACGGCTTTCAAACAATTCACGGGCTTGTTCAGAAGCGAACTGCCCGCCTCCAAAAGTGGCTGGCACAGCGGTGCTCGACATACGGTGTCTCCTCTGTATTTGTCGATTGGGGTGTCGATTTTTTTAGGGCGCTTTTTGGCGCACTTCAACTTTATAGTCCGAAAATTCAATCGGATGCCCCAACGATACCACCTCTTTAGATGATTTTTCCACCTGCTCTCGCAACACTGCGCGATTTTCAAACAAGGGGTGCGCCATGGCCTCCTTGAGGGTCAGTACCGGAGTGACGCACGCGTCGACTTCAGAAAAAACTTCAGCCCAATGCGCCAAAGGCTTGCTGGCAACAAGGTCTGCGACCATTTTCTTCAAACTTTTGGACGCTGGCAATTGCGGCATCACACCCCTTTGCCAATGAATATCCGCCCATTGCGCATGCCCGAAAGCCCGGCTGGCTGCTTCCCAGAATTTGTATTCTAAAGCGCCTACTGCCAGGTATCTGCCATCGCTTGTTTTGTAAATACCATAGCAAGGCAGGCCGCCGCCCAACAAATCTTCGTTGGAGGGCACATCGGTTTGGCCAAACTGCTGCCACATCTGAGCGAAACCGACTGGCCCCACCGCATGCGGCAACAAACTGTGCGTCATGCTGATGTCCACATGGCGCCCCAGCCCCGTTGCCCGCGCATCAATGACGGCAGCCAACAAACCCACCACCGCCATCGCGCTGCCGCCCAGCAGGTCACCAAATTGCACATTGGGCATTGCCAATTCGCCCTCGGGCGTGCGCAACTGGTCCAAAAGGCCAGACATTGCCATGAAGTTGATGTCGTGTCCGGCACGGTTCGCCCAGGAACCCGTTTGCCCGTAGCCCGTGATGGAACACATCACCAACTTCGGATTCACGGCAGACAAATCCGCATAGCTCAGACCAAAAGGCTCCAGCACACCCGGCCTGAAACCTTCCACCAACACATCGGCACCTTCAATCAATCGCTTCAGCTCGGAGAGGTCGGCAGGTTTTTTAATGTCCAGCCGGCAGCCCTTTTTGTTGCGATTGACCGCCTCGAACAACTGCGGCATCAGACGGGCCTCGTCGCCTTGGGGCGGCTCCACTTTCATGACATCCGCACCCATGTCGGCCAACATCAAGGTGGCAAACGGACCTGGCAAGTTTCTTGTCAGATCCACCACCTTGAGGCCGGCCAGCATGGCGGGCCTGTTCAGGCTCGCCACCATTTACGCTGCATCCACAAAAGTCTGGCCTTTTTTGGCCATCTCAACCAACACACCTGCAGGGCGGAAACGCTCGCCATACTTGTCAGCCAGTTCGTTCAGACGCTTCACAGCCTTTTCAATGCCATAGGCATTGAGGAACTGCAAAGGGCCGCCATGGTGAGGCGCAAAGCCCCAGCCAAAAATGGCACCAATGTTGGCGTCAGACACGCTGCGCAGCACTTTTTCTTCATAGCAGCGCACAGTTTCATTGGCTTGCACGAAAATCATGCGGTCAATGATTTCCTGTTGGCTGGGTTGGTTGGCCGCCAATGGGAACAGCTCGGACAACCCGGGCCACAATGACTTTTCACGGCCGTTGTAGTCGTAATAGCCCTGACCGGTTTTTTTACCGACACGGTTTTTCGTGCTTACCAGCGTGCGAATAACATCTTCAGCCACGTGGGGCGTGTATGTCTTTCCTTCGGCCGCATAGTCTGCGCGGGTTTGATCCATGACATGCAAAGACAAGCTCAGCGTCACTTCATCATGCAATGCCAGCGGTGGCATGGGCATGCCGGATTTCAAACCAGCCACCTCGATGGAGCGCGGATGCACTCCCTCTTTCAACAAGGCGGCGCCTTCCATCACATAGGTGCCGAACACGCGTGAAGTGTAGAAACCGCGGCTGTCATTGACCACAATCGGCGTCTTGCCAATTTGCTGAACATAGTCAAAGCCTTTGGCCAGCGTCTCATCCGAGGTTTTGTCGCCCATGATGATTTCAACCAAAGGCATCTTGTCCACAGGAGAAAAGAAATGCAGGCCGATAAAATTCTCGGGGCGCGCGCTCGACGTTGCCAAACCCGTGATTGGCAAAGTGGAAGTGTTGGAGGCATACACCGCAGAGGCAGGAATCACAGCCTCGGTTTTTCTGGTGACTTCGGCTTTGATGCCGCGGTCTTCAAACACCGCTTCAATCACCAGATCGCAGCCGGCCAAAGCCTCATACGATGTGGTGGCTGTAATGCGACCCAGCAACTCGTCCATTTTTTGCTGCGTGGTGCGGCCTTTTTTCAAGGCTTTGTCCATCAGGTTGCGGGAGTAATCCTTGCCCTTGTCTGCACCTTCCTGAGACATGTCCAGCAACACCACATCAATGCCCACCTTTGCACTGACATACGCAATGCCGGCACCCATCATGCCTGCACCCAGCACGCCCACCTTTTTCACCTGAGACTGGGCTGGCCCGCGCGGACGCGACTGCCCCTTCTTGATGGAGTTGAGCTGATACCACAACGAAGTCATCAGGTTCTTTGAAACCTGGGACACGGCGCAAGCGGCAAAGTAGCGTGACTCAACCTTCAAGCCCGTGTCGATGTCAGTGATGCCACCTTCCCAAACGCTGGACATGATGTGCCCAATCGCCGGATAGTTTCCCTGTGCCTTGGCGTTGGCCATGGCCGGTGCAATTGCCATCATTTGCGTCACAGCCGGCGTGCGGCTGTCGCCACCCGGATAACGGAATTTTTTCTCATCCCAAGGCTGCACAACCGATGGATTGGCCAAGCACCAAGCCCGTGCCTTTTCCATCATCTCTTCTTTGCTGGTAGCGATGTCGTTGATCAAGCCCATGCCTTTGGCTTCTTCAACGCGCAACTCTTTGCCTTCACCCATCAATTGCAATGCGGTCTGCATGCCCACCAAACGGGGCAGGCGCTGCGTACCACCGCCACCGGGCAACAGCCCGAGCTTGACTTCAGGCAAGCCGAGTTTGAGCTTCGGATCGTTCATTGCAATGCGGAAATTGCAGGCCAGAGCCAACTCCAAACCACCACCCAGTGCAGTACCGTTGAGTGCAGCCACAAAAGGCTTGGTGGTTTTTTCCATGCGACGCAACAGCGCCTTGAAGGCCTCAGCCAAGTCGTAGGCATCTTGCGGATTGGTAATGCCAAAGACCTGATCCAGGTCCGCACCCGCCAAAAATTCCTTCTTGCCGGAGGTCAGAATCGCGCCCTTGATGCTGGCGTCGGTCTCAACCTGCTTTAGCGCCTCTAAAAAAGGACCGGTCAGTTCGGCGTTCAATACATTCATGGAGCGACCCGGCATGTCCAGCGTAATCACTGCGATGCCATCGCCACCCAATTCAAGTTTCACTGCTGTCATTTTGATATTCTCCTGAGCCTTCAAACGCGTTCAATGATGGTCGCGATGCCCATACCGGCACCCACGCACAGCGTCGCCAGACCCGTGCTCTTGTTTTGACGCTCCAACTCGTCAAGCAACACACCCAGAATCAAGGCACCAGTGGCGCCCAGTGGGTGACCCATGGCGATCGAACCGCCGTTCACATTCACACGGTCAAGACTGACGCCAAGATCACGCGAGGTTTTCATGGGAACCACTGCAAATGCTTCGTTGATCTCGAACAAATCAATGTCGGCGGCCGACATGCCGGCTTTGCGCAATGCCTTGTGGCAGGCCGGCGTTGTACCGGTCAGCATGATGGTGGGCTCGGAACCGATCACCGCACAGGAACGAATTCGGGCACGTGGTTTCAAACCCGCTTTTTTGCCCGCCTCGGCAGAACCGATCAGCATGAGCGCGGAACCATCCACAATGCCGGACGAATTGCCCGCATGGTGCACATGGTTGATTTTTTCGACCGTGGTGTACTTGGCCAATGCAGTGGCATCAAAGCCCATGGCACCCATCATTGCAAAAGACGGGTCGAGTTTGCCAAGGCCCTCAACGGTGGCCTCACCCCGGATGGTTTCATCCCGATCCAGCATCATCAAACCGTTCAAGTCCCTGACCGGAACAATCGATTTGCCAAAACGACCCGCCGCTTGGGCGCTGGCCGCACGGCGCTGCGACTCAACCGCATACGCATCCACATCGTGACGGCTAAAGCCCTCAAGTGTTGCAATCAAGTCGGCACTCACACCCTGAGGAATGAAACTCAACTTGGAGTTGATGGAGGGGTCCATTACCCAGGCGCCGCCATCGCTGCCCATGGCCCAACGGCTCATGGACTCAATGCCACCAGCCACCACCATGTCTTCCATGCCACTCATCACCTTGGCCGCGGCCAGATTCACAGCCTCGGAGCCTGATGCGCAGAAACGCGACAAGGTCACGCCGGCCACGGACTCGGCCCAGTCGGCCGCCAATACCGCCGTTCTGGCCACGTCAGCGCCCTGCTCGCCCACGGGTGTAACGCATCCCAACACCACATCATCGACCAAAGAGGTGTCTAGATGGTTGCGCGTCTGAAGTGCGCGCAGCAAGGTTTGAATCAACCAGACAGGCGTGGCCTGATGCAGGCTGCCATCTTTTTTTCCCTTGCCGCGGGGTGTTCTTACCGCGTCGTATATGTAGGCATCAGCCATTGAAAATCTCCTCTTGTCATTCGGACGAAAAAACTTGAATTAAATTTACACCAAGTAAAAACGCCGACAGACAAAAGCAGACAATAGAAAGCCCAACAGACAAGGCTTGTCGCAATTAGTCAATTTTACGGCCTGAAAAAACAAAGCACCAAGACAGTGCAAAAATAGAAAAAATACCGCACCAAAAACGGGCATACATTTTGCTTAGATCAAACAGATCTTTAAAATCCCCGCCCTGTTTTGGGGCTTTAACCCACACACGACCCTGCACCTATGGAAAATTTAAAAATAGCAACCGACACCCTGTTTATTTTGCTGGGCGCCATCATGGTGCTGGCAATGCATGCAGGTTTTGCATTTCTGGAAGTCGGCACTGTCCGCTACAAAAATCAGGTCAATGCACTGGTAAAAATTCTGACTGACTTTTCAATGAGTACCGTGGTTTATTTCGTCATCGGTTACAGCGTTGCTTATGGCTCAGGTTTTTTCAGCAGCGCGCAAAGCCTTTCAGAGAACAGCGGATTTGCCCTCACCAAATTCTTCTTCCTGCTAACGTTTGCCGCCGCCATTCCCGCCATCATTTCAGGCGGCATTGCAGAACGGGCGAAATTCGGCCCGCAGCTGGCAGCCACTGCCCTGTTGGTGGGCTTTGTCTATCCGTTTTTTGAAGGCATCGCCTGGAACGACAACTTCGGCATACAACCCTGGATGGAAACCCGCTTTGGCGCCAAGTTTCACGATTTCGCAGGCAGCGTGGTAGTTCATGCCGTAGGCGGCTGGATAGGCCTGATGGCGGTTCTGCAACTCGGACCTCGCGTGGGTCGCTATACAAAAGACGGGCGCATTGCAGCACATCCGCCCTCATCCATTCCCTTTTTGGCTTTGGGCGCGTGGATATTGTGCGTTGGCTGGTTCGGGTTTAACGTCATGAGCGCCCAAACCATCGACAAAATTTCAGGTCTGGTCGCAGTCAACAGCTTGATGGCCATGGCCGGCGGCACCCTGGCAGCCTTGATTGCCGGTCGCAACGACCCCGGCTTCGTTCACAACGGCCCGTTGGCAGGTCTGGTGGCCGTGTGTGCCGGCTCAGACATCATGCACCCGTTTGGTGCGCTTGCAGTCGGTGGTATTGCAGGCTGGCTCTTCACCTGGTTGTTCACCATCACCCAAAACCGCCTGAAAATCGATGACGTACTGGGCGTTTGGCCCCTGCACGGCATTTGTGGCGCATGGGGTGGTATTGCGGCCGGCATTTTCGGCTCCACAGCCCTGGGCGGACTTGGCGGCGTCAGCCTTGCCGCACAGGTCATCGGAACGCTAGGCGGCATTGCAGTCGCAGTGATCGGTGGCACTGTGGTCTACGGCGGCCTGCGCATGACTGTCGGCATCAGACTCGACGCTGAAGAAGAGTTCAATGGTGCCGATCTGTCCATACACCGCGTGTCGGCCACACCGGAACGCGAAACCAACTCCTAAGCCTCTCCCGCAACAAAAAACCACTGGCACGCAAAGCCCTAACCCGAGCGTGCTAGTTGGTTTCTTGTCTTATGGTCAAATCTGCTATTGTTCTCAGCCAAGTATTTTTAAACTGCCCCCATCAAACTGAAACGAAAGCGCCGTGACCCCTATCCCACTCCCTTCCAGCCATGGCAAGCAACGCATCATTGAGGCAGCCCTCGAACTGGCCGAAGAACACCGCAGCTTCAGCAAACTGGGAATCCGTGAAATCACGCGTAAAGCCAAGCTCTCCGCACCGGCGTTTTACCGGCACTTCGATACACTCAACGCCCTGGGCATGGCGGTCATCGACCAAGTCAAGGCAGATGTCCTGAAAGCCCTCGGCGAGGTCAGGCTCGCCGCTGCCGGCGAAATCAACCTGGACATCCGTCCCCTGCTGCTAAAGCGCTTTTTCGATCTGGTGCTGGAAAACCCGAGAGCCGTTATTATCGGTGCCTGCGAAGCCTACGGGCCCATGCCGGAAATGCGCCAGGCCATTCGCGCAGCGCTGCGGCAAGTGGCGGAAGAAATTGCAAAAGACCTGCACATCAGTCGACTTCTGGCGGGCATACCCGAACCGTTGATCGCTGACCTCCTCACCCATATCGCACACCATGTGTTTTTTCTGGCCATCGATTACATCGACCGCCCCAAAGACAGAGTCGCAATTTTCAACAGCGCAGAGCAGATGATTTCCATGATGTTTGCCGGCGCACGCGCTTTTAATCCGCCGTCTGTGGGCTAAAACACACAGAACAGATGAGAATAAGCCTACGATTTCACTGTTATTTACGCTTTTAAAAAACAATCTCTCAAGCAGAATTGTTACACGCATTTAGCGAAAAAATTTAGATTTAGAGTGACCTCAGGGGATCATCATGCGCATTGCAATACTTGACGACGACGCAACCCAACTCGAAATGATTCGATGGGTATTAAGCGCCGCCGGGCACCACTGCCACGTGTTCAACTCAGCCAAGGCGTTTCAACACGACTTGCGCAGAGAAAGTTTCGACCTCTTGGTTCTGGACTGGATGCTCCCCGACAACGATGGTCTGTCTGTCATGCGCTGGGTTCGCAGTCACGTCGAACACAAAATTCCAATTCTCTTCGTCACTTCACGCACAGATGAAGAAAGCATTGTTCAGGCCCTCTCCGCAGGCGCCGACGACTACATGATCAAACCCCTGCGCCGTGCAGAGTTGGTGGCACGTGTTGGCGCATTGCTGCGCAGAGCCTACCCAGAAGATACAGCGCCCGAAACCATTGACATTGCCGGCATGATTTTCGAACCCAAGGCTGCCATTGTGAATGTCAAGGGTCAGCGCGTTAATCTGACCCACAAAGAATTCGATCTGGCCTTGCTGCTGTTCAGAAACCTGGGCAAACCGCTGTCACGTTCACACATTCAGGAAAGCGTCTGGGGCCACGAGGAAGTCATTCCTTCACGCACCATGGACACCCACGTTTCACGCGTTCGCTCAAAAATGGGTTTGCGCCCAGACCAAGGCTTCCGTCTGGCACCGGTGTACAGCTACGGCTACCGTTTGGAAGTGTTGGATAAAAGCCTGCTTCAACCCGCCATCAAGAGCTCAGTTGAAGAGGCAGTAGAAGTAGAGGCATAAGGCTGAGTATAATAGCGAGTTAGCGTTCGGTTTCGTGGCATGGAGTTACTCGCTGTCGGTTTGAATCACCAATCTGCTCCCCTACAAGTACGGGAGCGTTTGGCGTTTTCAGCAGAACAATTGGCGCAGGCACTGCAGTCATTGTCCAGCCGCTGGGGATCTCGGCCTTTCGAGGCCGCCATTCTCTCCACCTGCAACCGCACTGAAATTTACTGCGCCAGCGAACACGCCGAAAGCACCCGGGTCGAACTGCTCAACTGGTTCGCCTCAGAACGGCAGGTCAGCTCAGACCGCCTGGATTCCCACTTGTACACCCGCCCCGCAGACGAAGCGGTCAGACACGCATTTCGCGTGGCCAGCGGTCTGGATTCAATGGTGCTGGGCGAAGCCCAAATACTGGGACAAATGAAACAGGCCGCCCGGCACGCGGAAGAAGCCGGCACGCTTGGCCTGATGCTGCACCAATTGTTTCAACGCACCTTTGCAGTGGCAAAAGAAGTCAGAAGCACCACGGAAATCGGCGCCCATTCCGTGTCCATGGCGGCAGCGGCCGTGCGTTTGTCGCAGCGTATTTTTGGCGATCTTCGCAACCGCAACGTGCTGTTCGTCGGGGCCGGAGAAATGATAGAACTCTGCGCCACGCACTTTGCAGCCCAACACCCCAGGCACATCGCCATCGCAAACCGCACACTTGAGCGCGGGCAGCAACTCGCCAAACGCTTTAATGCAGAGACTGTGGCGCTGGCGGACCTGCCCAACCTGCTGCACAAATACGATGTCATTGTGTCCTGCACCGCCAGCACCCTGCCACTGATAGGTCTGGGCATGGTAAAAACCGCCTGCAAACAACGCAAACACGAACCCATGTTCATGGTGGACCTCGCCGTTCCCAGAGACATTGAACCGGAAGTCAGCCGGCTTGACGACGTATTCCTCTACACCGTAGACGACCTCAGCGGCATTGTTCAAGAAGGCCGGGAAAACAGGCGCGGCGCGGTTGAGCAGGCAGAAGCCATCATTGAAACCAGCGTCGAGAATTTTATGCGTTGGGTGCAGGAACGCAGGCTGGTACCCACCATCCGCGAACTGCAGGAAAAGGGCCAGGCACTGGCCAACTTTGAGCTGGAGCATGCCCGAAAAATGCTTGCCAAAGGTGAATCCGCCGATGCCGTGCTGGAACAACTCGCACACCGCCTGACCAACAAATTCATGCACGGACCTTTGTCGGTGCTTCACCAATCCAGCCCAGAAAACCGCGACACACTGCTAAAACTGTTGCCGCAACTCTTCAGCACCCGCCAATCGAATTAGCATGAAACCCTCTCTTTATGCACGGCTTGAGCGCATGTCTCAACGCGTGCAAGACCTCGACGATTATTTGTCGCGCCAAGACGCCGCCAGCGACATGGCCATGTTCATGAAAGCCACCCGAGAGCGCAGCGATCTGTTGCCCGCCACCGAACGTTTCGCCGTCTATCTGAAAGCACAGTCTGACTTGGAAACAGCACAAGAGTGGCTTGCAGACCCGGACATGAAAGACATGGCACAAGATGAAATCGCAGCAACCCAAGCCCGTTTGCAGGCGCTTGATGAGGCGCTGACCCAACTCTTGCTGCCCCGCGACCCGGACGACAACCGCAACGTCATTCTGGAAATTCGTGCGGGTACCGGTGGCGATGAAGCCGCCCTGTTTGCCGGCGATCTGCTGCGCATGTACACCCGCTATGCAGAACGGCAGGGCTGGCAAATTGAAACCATGTCGGCCAACGAATCCGAACTCGGTGGTTTTCGGGAGGTCATACTGCGGTTGGTCGGTGAAAACGTTTACGCCAAACTCAAATTCGAGTCCGGTGCTCACAGGGTTCAACGCATACCCGTTACCGAGTCGCAGGGAAGAATTCACACCTCCGCATGCACGGTTGCCGTGTTGGCAGAAGCCGATGAACTGGCCGAGGTGCAAATCAATTCTGACGATTTGCGCATCGACACCTTCCGCGCCTCCGGTGCGGGTGGCCAGCACGTCAATAAAACCGAATCTGCCATCCGCATCACCCACTTGCCAACAGGCTTGGTGGTGGAATGCCAAGACGAACGCTCACAGCACCGCAACAAAGACAAAGCCATGAAAGTGCTGGCAGCGCGGTTAAAAGACAAATACGCTCAAGAGGCACACGCCAAAGAAGCCTCACAAAGAAAAAGCCTGGTGGGCTCCGGAGACCGGTCTGAACGCATACGCACCTACAATTTTCCGCAAGGCCGCATGACAGACCATCGCATCAACCTGACACTCTACAAGTTGGATCACATCATGGACGGTGACATTTCCGACATGATCGACGGCCTGACCACCGCTCATCAAGCGGATTTACTGGCCGCCATGACACGGGAAGAATAAGCATGGCCATGCTGGCTTTGCGCACCTGCGCCACAGAAACCGGACTGCCTTTAAACGAGGTCCGCCTACTGGCGCAACACCTGCTCACCTTAACCCGCGCAGCGTTGCTCACCCGTGAAGACCAGCCTGTTACAGAAGAGCAACACGCCGCATTTCATGCCTTGCTGGCCAGACGGGTTGAAGGCGAGCCCATTGCCTACATCACCGGCACACAAGAGTTCTACAGCCGCCCTTTCAAGGTTGGTCCTGCCGTTCTGATTCCCAGGCCTGAAACTGAAGAGCTGCTGGAAAAAGTGCTCGCAGGCCTGCAGCAACCCGCACAAGCCAATGAACGCTTGCGGGTGCTTGACGTGGGCACAGGCAGTGGCGCAATCGCAATTACACTCGCCCTGGAAAGCAAGGTCGGGCTTGAAGTGCATGCCTGCGATGTCAGTGAAAGAGCGCTGCGCATGGCCCAAGAAAACGCAGCCCATCTGAAAGCTGACGTACATTTCCGAGAATCTGACTGGTTGAGCGCCTTTGAAACCGAAGCGAGCTTTGACCTGGTTATCAGTAACCCGCCCTACATTGTTTACGGCGACCCCCACCTGCATCAGGGCGACCTGCGTTTTGAGCCTGCTGTGGCCCTCACAGACTTCTCGGACGGACTGTCCGCCTACCGCGCGCTTGCGCAGGCGGCAATGCGCCATCTGACCCCCGGCGGCGTACTTTGGGTGGAACATGGGTACCACCAGCGGGAAGCCATTCTGGAAATTTTTACAGCGGCCGGTCTGCAAGACTGTGAAAGCCATCAAGATCTCGCCGGGCTCGACAGAATGATATGCGCACACAGGCCCGCCTGCTGATAAACTTGAAACCTCTTTCGAACTTGATTCATCAGGGCCAATAACCATGAGCATTAAAGACCAAATCCAAGCCACCGTTTCATCCAACCCTGTGGTGTTGTACATGAAGGGCACCGCCAGCTTTCCGCAATGCGGATTTTCCGGTCGGGCCATTCAGATTCTGCGCGCCTGCGGCGTAGACAACATTTTTACCGTGAACGTGCTGGAAGACCCGGAAATCCGCCAAGGCATCAAGGAATTTTCCAACTGGCCTACCGTGCCACAGCTGTATGTGAATGGAGAATTCATTGGCGGCTCAGACATCATGACGGAAATGTACCAAGCCGGTGAATTGCAGGCCTTGCTGGGTCAGAAGTCCTAAACCATGCTCAATGCCCCCAAGCGCCTTATCATCGCGATCACAGGCGCCAGCGGCGCCATGTACGGGGTGCATTTGCTGCAGACATTAAAACGGCATCCGGGCGTTGAAACCCACTTGGTGGTGTCGCCTTCAGGCTGGCTGACCATGTCGTCAGAAACCGACTTCAGCAAGGCGGACGTGGAAGCGCTGGCAGATGTGGTTCATGCGCCAAAATCCATAGGCGACAGCATTGCCAGCGGCTCTTTTAAAACAGTGGGCATGGTTGTGGCTCCCTGCTCAATGCACAGCCTTGCAGCCATTGCCAACGGCCTGTCAGACAATCTGATCGCCCGTGCGGCAGACGTCACACTGAAAGAACGGCGCCGCTTGGTGCTACTGACCAGAGAAACCCCGCTGAATCTGGCCCACCT
>JBEIKS010000033.1:0-13660 GCA_040379625.1 Burkholderiaceae bacterium | reverse complement strand
GAATATTGATGTCTTTGTAAGCGCGGCAAGCGCGTTCAACGCTGGCTGCGTTCGGTGCAAACTTCGGTGGATCCAGAATAATAAGGTCGAATGTTTCACCGTTGGCGCGACTGGCCCTCAATTGCTTGAACACATCGGCCTCAATCCACTCGCTTTGATGTACATCCAAGCCGTTGAGTTTTGCATTTTCCAACCCCAAGGCCAGTGCTGAAGCGCTTGAATCAACGGAAACCACACGCTTTGCACCCGCTTTCAGGGCGCTGAGCGAAAAACCGCCGGTGTAGGAGAAGCAGTTCAGGACACTTCCGCGAGCCAACTGCTTGACCAACGCACGATTTTCCCGTTGATCGACATAAAACCCGGTTTTATGCCCTTCAACAATATCAACTTTGTAATGAATTTGATTTTCAACAATTGGAATTGCGCTGGTTTCTTCAAGTGCTGCCTTGGCTTGCGGCGTCAGCGGCCCACAACTGACTTTAAGCCCCTCGAGGGCAAGAGAATCGCTGTCGGTGCGCTCATAAATTTTCTTCAGCCCGGTGTGTGCGATAAGTTCCTGAATAATGGTGGACTTCAGCGTCAGTGCGCCTGCGCTGTTGAACTGCACGACAAGCCAATCAGCATAACGATCGCAAATAACGCCTGGAAGACCATCCGCTTCACCATGCAACAGGCGCAATGCATCGCTGCGCTTGGCAATGGACTCACGCTTTTTTAAGGCGCGGTGGATTTTCTCTCCAATCAAGGCAGCATCGACCGGGCGGTCTTCATCAAAGGACCAAACGCGGGCGCGGATTTGTGAGCCGGGACTGAATGCTGCCCATCCGAGGAAATTTTGATCGGCTGACAGCAAGGCAACAAATTGGCCGGCTTTCACCGTGCCTGTGACTTTACCGACAGCGCCGGAGAAGACCCAAGGATGTCGGCGCAGTAAGGATTTTTCTTTGCCAGGTTTTAAGACGATGGCGGACGTTTGATTCATGAGAGCTAAGCTTTTCGATTTGATTGAAGAAATTTGTTACGTAATGCGCTTTTTGGCTCGGGGATGAGCCTTGTCGTAAACCGCACTGAGATGTTGGAAATCCAGTGCAGTATAAACCTGAGTGGAGGCGATGGATGCATGACCCAGCAATTCTTGAACGGCACGAAGGTCGCCGCTGGATTGTAAAAGGTGGGAAGCAAAGGAGTGGCGCAGCATGTGGGGGTGAACATGACGTTCAAGACCGGATTGGTTTGCCAGTGCGGCGATGAGACGTTGGGCGGCTCGAGCAGACAGACGCCCACCTTTTGCACCAATAAAAACAGCCGTTTCGTTGAGGTCTGAAACCATGGATGGGCGAATTTTCAACCAATCGGACAGACGCTCGGCTGCGACCCGAGTCAGAGGGACGATACGGGACTTACCGCCCTTGCCCACCAAGGATATTTCGCCCGATGACCAGTTTAACCAACCGCCGAGACAAGGCGCGGTAGAAAAACGAGCAGCAAACGCCGACTGGGAAATATCCAGGCCCAATGCTTCTGAAATTCGAAGCCCACCGCCGTACAAGAGTTCGCTGAGGGCAAGGCTGAGCACCCTGGATTGAATTTTGTCCAAATCGGCGGGATCTATTGGCGCCGAAACATCCAGCAATTGCGAAGTTTGATCGGGGGACAACGCCTTGGGTAAATGTTTTGGGCGCTTAGGGGTTTTGATACCCACCATCGGATGCTCGGAAATCTCGCCCTGTTCAAGCAGGAACTTGAAAAATCCGCGCCAGGTTGAAGCAATTCTGGCCAGCGTGGCCGGTGAAAGACCACTGGCGTGCAATTGTGACAGTCGGTGCCGGATCGTGAGCGCTACCGACTCACCAGCCCCCGCCAAAATCTCATTCGAATTTATTAACTGGAGATCTTGCCTGGCTGCTTTCAGGGTATTGGGGGCGTGCCTTTTTTCGCAAGCCAGCCAATTAAGATAGGCTTCAAGCTTATTCACGGGGTGAGTCTGGATAGACTCGCACTGGCAATTTCAGAGATGTTCATCAAAAAATCAACGCCTGCATCTGCACTGAATCTGCCTGGGTCTGACGAGCCGAGCACCAGAACTCCAAAGGCCGTGGGGGAAAAACCCACCCGCAGCGGAATCAAGGCCACTGAACTGGCATGTGCTGGTCGTCCACGCAACCATGTATCAAGGTGAATATTTGCCGAAGGGCCACAGTAAGGCATTTTCAAGGCATCAATGGTTTTTCTGTCTGCCGAGGCTACATCCAACAGATAGCTTTCGTGAATGTTTGCCTTTTCAATGGGCCACAACCGCAGGCACACCAAGGGAATGGCAAATAAGCGCGCCAACTCTTCTTCAATGATGGCAGGGATGGCGCTTGGATTTTTTTCCTTTAAAAGTGTGCGTTGCCAAGCCTGCAGCTTTTGTATGATGGCCTGGTTCTCTGTGGCTGCATGACCCATTTCCATTATTTTTGTTTCAAGCAATTTTTGCTTGTCGCGCAGTACCTGCAATTGGCGCTCATGCAGTGAGAAGGTTTTTCCAGTTGTTGGATCAGGCAAACGAAGTTGCCCCAATACGCCGGGATAGTGCGCAAAAAAATCAGGATGTGTTCGCAGAAAATCGATGATCTGGTCGGCGCTCAAGGTCACAGTAGAAACTCCCCATGAAAAACGGTTTCGGCCGGTCCGGTCATGAAAACCGGCATTCCTTCACCGCCCCACTCAATGGTCAGCAACCCACCCCGTTTTTGAATATTGACTTCGGGATTGAACAGACCTCTTCTCATACCGGTGACGGCAGCCGCACACGCGCCTGTTCCGCAGGCAAGGGTTTCGCCCGCTCCACGTTCCCAAACCCTTAAACCGGCTTGATCTCTTTCCACCACTTGCAAAAAACCCACGTTCACTTTTTGAGTGAATCGGGGATGTGCTTCTAGCCAACGGCCCAGCACCGCAATCGGCGCAACAGCAAGGCGCTCCGACAAAATAACGGCATGCGGGTTGCCCATGGAGACCACTGAGAATTCTGCATGGGTCTGCTTCAAGCCCAAAGAGGCGGGTAATTCGATTTCATAAACAGTGGCGTCACCCTCTTGGCGGGTGTTCAAGCCTGTTGAATCAAAGTGAACGCTGCCCTCTGAAAACTGGGGCGGGCCCATATTCACACGTACGCGGCCAGGCCCTAGCAACTCAGGCGAAATAACGCCCGCTCTGGTTTCCACCGAGATGACATGTTTTGCAGTTAGCCCGGTTTCAAATACGAATTGCGCAAAGCACCGAGCACCGTTTCCACATTGTTCTACTTCGTTGCCATCCTGATTGAATATGCGATAGCGAAAGTCGTTTTGAGCATCTTCAGGCGGTTCAACAACCAGAACTTGGTCGGCTCCAATACCGAAGTGTCGGTTTGCCAGACGGCGAATAAAGTCTGGCGTTAAGTCAAGGGCTTGTCTGACGCCATCAAGGACAACGAAATCGTTGCCTGCGCCGTGCATTTTGGTGAATTTAATGTTCATTTTCCTATTATGACGCTTTTTTCAATGGTGCTTGCCATAAAACCCAGGTTCGCCCTGAGGGCGGGTCTTAAAACGTTTATGAGTCCAAAGATACTGAGAGGGAGCTTCCAGCACCAAAGCTTCTATGGTCTGATTAATTTGGGTGGTCGCCACGGTGTCGTCTTCGGGGGGGAAATTTTCCAGGGCCGGACGGACAGACAAAACGTACTTGCCACCGAAAATACCTTTTCGCTTCCAGAAGGTAGGACAAGGCACCACTGTTGCGCCGGTGAGGCGCGCCAAGCGTGAAACAGCGGTCACTGTGGCTGCCTTGACCCCGAAAAACGGTACAAACACTGCATCTTTTTCGCCAAAATCCATGTCGGGAAGGTAATACAGTGGCTTTCCTGACTTCAGGTTCTTAATAATGCCCCTGACGCCTTCTTGCCGAGAGAGTAATACTGGATCACCGATTCGGGCCCGTCCTGTCTTCAACAGGTTATTTAAAATGGGGTTCTTTTGATTTGAGTACATGGTGACCATACTCAATTCACTGCACAGGCGACTCCAACCGGCGTCCAACCCCAAAAAGTGGGGGGCCAGAATGATGATTGGTTTTACAGTACGTTTTTCGTCTGACGATGCCGCGAGATTTTGGTGGGCAAGTGCCTGCAAGCGATCCAAGCCTTGGATTTCTATGCGCTTGGCCAAGTCTGGGGCACTGGCCTGCCACAACCATGCTCGGTCGAGAAACGTGCGGACATAAATGAACATGTGCAGAAAGCCATTCACATAACGCCAGACAAGTCCTCGATCTGGGAAGCAAAGCTTCAGATTGGTTAAAAGTACAAAACGGCGCTCAGCACCGAAAATCCAGACGGCACAAGCCACCGTCAAGGCGACTGCCGTTGCAAAAACGTCAAAGACAAACACAGGTCTTCTGCCAAACCACATCCAGACAGCAACGAAACTTTTCATGCCGATGTGTCCTTTTCAAACACATTTTCCGGCGGCAACACGCCGGCAGGAACCTTGTAGCGATCATAGGCCCAGTAATACTGCTCGGGATACATCATTACAACCCGTTCGATTTCCTTGTTCAAAAAAGCGGTCGCTTCCTCGGTGGACTCCGGCAGGGGCGCAGTCACGTCAATAAACCGCAAGCGCCAACCCCGCCCCCAAGGCAAGCGGGCAGCCACAGCCATGACAACCACAGCGTTGGACTGTTTTTGAAGTTTGGCAGGCAGCACCATGGTGTAGGCGGGCCTACCCCAAGACGGCACCCAGACACCTTCGCCATTAGAGGGCACTTGGTCAGGCAAGATGCCCACGGCCTGATGGCGTTTAAGTGCTTTCATTAATTTGCGAACCCCTGAAATATCTGTGGGAGCAAGCTCCAGATTTTGTCGTCCACGGTGATTCTCAATCATTGTTTGCATTGCAGGGTTTCTGTTGGGGCGGTACAAAACAGTGATGTGAATACGCAGCGCGAGTGCTTGTGCCGCCACCTCAAAACAGCCCATGTGGGGCGTCAGGAACAAGATGGGGCGGTTTTCCTGATGGTATTTTTCAATGACATGCCAATCGTCGCAAAACACTTTTTTGGCGGCGCATCGCTCTGAGGAACGAAACCACACGTAGGGCAGTTCGAGCAAGCCTTTCCCTGTCTCACCAACGGATTTGCGAAGAATCTGATGAAATTCCGGGTGTTGTGCGCCTATGGCCTGAGCCAGCATTTCTTTGAACAAACGGCGATAACTTGCCGACGTAGAGTAAGCAAACCAACCGAGTAGCCACCCAAAACCATGCAGCACAACAAGGGGCAACTCACTGACAATTTTTGAAAGCGTAATTAGGTTCATAGGAGAAGATTGTAAGGCCGTTGGTGCAAAAACACGCCTAGTTGGCGGGCTCAAAAATGCAACGAAACGCTGACAAGTCGTTTATAATCCACAACGACGCTGAGTTAAAAAGACAACTTGCGGGGCGTCAATAAACATGTCCGCTAAAGCGTCGCCGAAACAACGCAGTGCCGGCCTCGCAATAATCAACATGGCCGGCAGATTCGCCGGCGTTTTGGAGCACACACCATGAGCAATCAGTACTTTTTTACCTCAGAGTCCGTTTCAGAAGGTCACCCAGACAAAGTAGCAGATCAGGTCTCCGATTCCATCCTTGACGCAATTCTTGAACAAGATCCGACCGCCAGAGTTGCCGCGGAAACGCTTTGCAACACCGGTTTGGTGGTTTTGGCGGGCGAAATCACAACCACCGCCAACGTGGACTATATCAAGGTGGCACGCGACACCATCAAGCGTATTGGCTATGACAACACCGATTACGGCATTGACTACAAGGGTTGCGCTGTCATGGTGTGTTATGACAAGCAAAGCCCGGATATCGCACAAGGCGTGGACAAGGCGCACGACGACAACCTGGACCAAGGCGCCGGAGACCAAGGGCTGATGTTCGGCTATGCTTGCAATGAGACCCCCGAACTCATGCCCCTGCCCATTCACCTCTCTCACCGCTTGGTGGAGCGCCAGAGCCAATTGCGCAAAGATGGTCGTCTACCTTGGTTGCGGCCGGACGCCAAATCTCAGGTGACCATCAAATATGTTGATGGAAAGCCTTACTGCATTGATACCGTTGTTCTCTCCACCCAGCACGCACCGGAAATTGAATTGAGCATGTTGCGTGAGGCGGTGATTGAAGATGTGATCAAGCCAGTACTGCCTCCGGAACTCATCAAAGGCAATATCAACTTTTTGGTGAATCCGACAGGGCGCTTCGTGATTGGCGGACCTCAAGGTGATTGTGGCCTGACAGGACGAAAAATCATCGTGGACACCTACGGCGGTGCAGCACCCCACGGTGGTGGTGCTTTCTCAGGCAAAGACCCATCGAAAGTGGACCGTTCGGCTGCTTACGCTGGTCGTTATGTGGCCAAAAACATTGTCGCAGCCGGTTTGGCGGACAAATGTCTGGTGCAGGTGAGTTACGCAATTGGTGTGGCCCGCCCTACTTCCATCATGGTGAACACCTTTGGAACAGGCACCATTTCAGATGCCGCGATCACTGAACTGATCAATGCGCACTTCGATCTGCGACCAAAAGGCATTGTGAAGATGTTGGACCTGCTGCGCCCCATTTATGCAAAGACGGCCTCTTATGGCCACTTTGGCAGAAATGAGCCTGAATTTACATGGGAAAGAACTGACAAGGCCGCAATTTTGAAAGCCTCGGTTTAAGACGATTTGCATTATTTATAGCTTAAGTTGCAGTTGCCCTTTGGCAACTGCTCAAATCGTTGTTAGAATGTTGCCTGGGTTGAGGAGCGTTGCGACAACATTTGTTTGCCAGGCTTAACCCGGTTATTGAAATTCATCTCTTCAGATGCATTTAATGACTGCTTCAACGGCGCTCACGTCTCTTTTTTTATTCATTTTGAAGAAAGGAGGGCGTGATGAGCGCCATTCTAAAACCCCTGACAGCTCAGGGAACACCCGACTACCACGTTGCAGACCTTAGCCTCGCCGATTGGGGCCGCAAGGAAATCGCAATTGCCGAAACCGAGATGCCTGGCCTGATGGCCATTCGCGAGGAATTTGCATCCAAGCAACCCCTCAAAGGCGCCAGAGTGACCGGCTCCCTCCACATGACCATTCAAACCGCCGTGTTGATTGAAACATTGACGGCCTTGGGTGCAGAAGTGCGTTGGGCATCTTGCAACATCTATTCAACCCAAGACCATGCTGCTGCGGCCATCGCAGTCGGCGGAACGCCTGTGTTCGCCTACAAAGGCGAAACGCTGGTTGAATACTGGGACTACACACACCGTATTTTTGAATGGGCTGACGGCGGTCTGACCAACATGATTCTGGACGACGGTGGCGATGCGACCTTGCTGCTGCATCTGGGCACACAGGCGGAGAAAGACCAAAGCGTTCTTTCCAACCCCACCAGTGAAGAAGAAGAAATTCTTTATGCAAGCATCAAGGCAAAACTGGCTGTTGATCCAAAATGGTATTCAACACGGTTGGTTGCGGTGCGCGGTGTTACAGAAGAAACCACAACCGGTGTGAAGCGCCTCTACACGATGGCAGAAAAAGGCTCATTGGCCTTCCCCGCCATCAACGTCAATGACTCTGTTACCAAGTCGAAGTTTGACAACCTCTATGGATGCAGAGAGTCCTTGGTCGATGCCGTGAAGCGCGCCACCGACGTGATGATTGCCGGAAAAGTCGCTGTGGTTGCCGGTTATGGCGACGTCGGCAAGGGCTCTGCCCAAGCCTTGCGTGCCTTGTCAGCCCAAGTGTGGGTAACAGAAGCCGACCCTATTTGCGCATTGCAGGCAGCCATGGAAGGTTACCGCGTTGTAACCATGGAATATGCGGCCGACAAAGCCGATATTTTCGTGACCGCCACAGGTAACCGCGATGTCATCAACTACAGTCACATGTCCAAAATGAAAGATCAGGCGATCGTTTGTAACATTGGTCACTTTGACAACGAGATTGATGTTGCCTCATTGAAAGACTGTCGTTGGGATGAGATCAAACCGCAAGTTGATCACGTCATTTTCCCGGATGGAAAGCGCATTATTTTGTTGGCACGCGGTCTTTTGGTGAATCTGGGTTGTGGAACAGGACACCCCAGCTACGTCATGAGCTCAAGCTTCGCCAATCAGGTACTGGCGCAAATTGAATTGTGGTGCAACCACGCCAAGTATCCAGTGGGTGTTTATGTCCTGCCCAAGCATCTGGATGAGAAAGTGGCGCGCCTGCAATTGAGCAAACTGGGTGCACAACTGACAGAGCTTAGCGCGGACCAAGCCGCCTACATCGGTGTAAAAGTTGAAGGCCCTTACAAGCCAGAGACCTACCGCTACTAAAAGTATGAGACTAGATGCGGCCTTGGTTGCCAGAGGTTTATGCGTATCACGAACAGGAGCGCAGAAAGCCATTCAGCAAGGCCGTGTCGAAATCATCAAACTGCCGGATCCTGACCGTCGAACGATAGAAAAACCGTCATTCGAGGTCAGTGACTGTGACCAAATTTTCCTGACTGTTAATGAAGCGGATCGATTTGTTTCTCGGGGAGCGCTTAAATTAATAGGAGCGCTACAGGAAACGGGATTGTCTCCATTGGACCTGACTTGTCTGGATGTGGGTCAGTCGACCGGAGGATTCACTGATGTACTTTTGCAACAAGGTGCGACTCGCGTACTTGGCTTGGAAGTTGGCAGCGATCAACTTCACCCCAGCTTAAGAACCCACGCAAAAACCGTGTGTCTTGAGGGAGTCAATGCTCGGGACTGCGTCAGGTCTGATCTTTTGGACCAAATTGCCAAAACCGGAAAAACAGCGGAGAACTGGTGTCCTGCAGCAGGTTTTGACTTGATTGTTATGGATGTCTCATTCATTTCCCTGCTAAAGGTAAGTGCCAATTTGCGACAATTCATGCATCCGCAAGGACAAGGTCTGTGGCTGGTCAAACCCCAGTTTGAAGTTGGCAAGAGCATGATTGGCAAAGGCGGCTTGGTAAAAGCAGAGGCCTTGGGTGCCGATTTTGAAAAAACAATCGTCAGCGGTCTACAAGCTCAACACTATGTAGTTAAACGCTTTTTTTCATCCCCCATTACTGGTGGCGATGGTAACGAAGAATTTTTTGTCTGGGTCTGCCCAGCGTGATGAACATGGAAATCAGCTTTGAATTTTTTCCGCCAAAGACGGATGAAGGCGAACAAAAACTTTTGCTTGCCCGCCAGCAACTCGCGGTGACCAAGCCGCATTTTTTCTCGGTCACTTATGGTGCAGGTGGCACAACCCAATCCGGCACGCTAAAAACAGTGAGTGGTATTTTGGCCGACGGATTTGATGCGGCCCCTCATTTGTCTTGTATTGGCGCCAGCAAGAACAGCATCAGGCAAGTACTGTCCGAATTCAGAGCGGCGAACGTCAAAAGAATTGTGGCGCTCCGCGGAGACCTACCCTCAGGCATGGTGGAAATTGGAGAGTTTCGCTACGCCAGCGAATTGGTGGAATTCATCAGAACTGAAACTGGACGAGAATTCTGGTTGGAAGTGGCTGCCTACCCGGAAATGCATCCGCAAGCAAAAAGCCCTCGGCAAGACCTTGAGGCCTTGGCGACAAAGGCAAAGATGGGGGCGGACTCTGCCATTACACAGTATTTCTTCAACGCAGACGCCTACTGTAAATTCCGCGAGCAGGCTGTGCGCAAGGGAATACAAATTCCTATTTTGCCGGGCATCATGCCTATTACGAATTTTACACAGTTGGCCAGATTTTCTGATGCCTGCGGTACAGAGATACCTCGCTGGATACGCAACACGCTCCAAAGCTTTGGCGATGACATTGATTCAATTAGGGAGTTCGGGCACGAAGTGGTGATGGACTTGTGCGAACGACTAAAGCAAGAAGAGGTTCCCGGCTTCCATTTCTACACAATGAACAACGCTGGGCCAAGTTTGCGTCTGCTCAAAGACCTCAAGTTGGTTTGAGCGAATCTTAAAATGCGTGAACGGTGCTTTCAGTGACAACGAAGTTCATGGGAATGTCGAAGGACTCGGGCTGATAAAACGGCAGCTCGAGCACATCGTAGGCAATGCCGATGCTGATGACCGTTTTTGGCAAATCAGGGAGGGTTTTATCAAACCACCCTCCCCCATACCCAAGACGGTAACCCGAACTTGAAAACCCCACACATGGAATCAGAAGTGCGTCGGGCAGAACCTCAAGCCCCTGTGCTGGAACAGGAATTCCATAACTGCCGGTTTGCATTTCTTCGCCCGACTTCCAAGAAAAAAACTGCAATTTTCCAATTGGGCTGCAAACAGGCAGAGCCAATTGATATTTTTCTTCATAATCTGGGTAATACTTTCTAATATTTGGCTCGTCTCTTATGGGACAATAAACTGCAAGACATTTTATAGAATGTTTATCCAGTAGCTTTAAGAGCCTGTCATTCAGGCGTTGATCCATTTCCTGAGCCACAGGGGCAGGAATGGAGCTTCGCACTTGTAGCAGTCGTTTTCTTTCGGTCGTTTTTAGTTTGTCCACAACACGGATCATTGATGTCACAACAGCTTGGAATTCTACAACCGTCCGCGTTTTCACTACGAAAAATTGTCGTAGGGATTATTTTGTCAGCCAGCACGGCGTTTCACACCCTTGCGGTGCACGCAGCTACCCCAGACGAATGGGTATTGCAGGCAAGGGATGCCTTCAGAGTTGCGGACATGCAAGGCTTCGAAAAAGCCGCGTCCCAAATACCCACAGACCACGCCATGTTCGCGTACCTTGAGTTTTGGCGCTATAAATTGAAGCAACCTGACAGCAAAAGTACCGAAGGCATTGAAAAGGAAGCTGAGCTTGAATATCTCCTGACCAAGTATGCGGGTACCTGGCCTGCGGAACAGTTCCGGCGCGATTTCTTACTTGTCTTGGCGAAGCGTGCTGATTGGCCGAAATTTAATGCACAAGCCTCCCAATTACTGCAAAAAGACGACTTGAGCACCCAATGTCTGGAGACCTTGAGGGACGATGCCGCCGGTAAAGATGTGCTGGCAGTCAGTCAAGGCTATTTGCAGTACACCAAGGAACTGCCTGAGGGCTGCATTTTGTTGGGGGAGCGTTTGTACCAGACGGGAAAACTGACGCACAAAGACATCATGCAACGCGTTCTGGTGTTGGTGGAGAACGGAAGTAATCCGCACGCAACGCGGGTCTATTCCTACCTGAACAACAACGGCGGCAAAGAGAAAGGCACAGACCCGAAGGCGCTGGAAATCGCTTTGGAAAAACCAGGAAAATACCTCAAGGATTTGCCCGCGAAAACGTCTCAAGGAAAGCTTGAACTGGCTGTGGTGGCAATTTCCAGACTGAGCCGTTCGGAACCCGAAGAAGCCGCCGACTGGCTGGAAAAATTGGCGCCCCGTCTGGATGCAGATCTCCAGAGTTGGGCGTGGGCACAAATCGGCCTGTTTTCAGGTAGAAAATGGCATGTAAATGCCAGCAAGTGGTTTGGCAATGGGCAAGCAGAACAGCGCAGCAGAGACGCTCATGAGTGGTTTGTGCGCAGCCACCTGATGAATAAAAACTGGGTCGAGGTTAAAAAAGCCATTGAGGCGATGCCCGCCAGCGTTCAGGCAGACACGGCATGGCGCTATTGGCTCGCCAAGGCCATGCAAAACACGGGAAATACGGCGGGTGCAAGAAGCATCTACACCTCACTGGTTAGCCCGTTCAGTTTTTACGGGCAATTGGCCACTGAAGAGGTGGGGCAAAGCGTGAAACTGCCGCCTTTACCGGCCCAAGCGATTACGGTGGCTGAATTGACGCAGGCACAGCAGAACCCCGGTTTTCAACGTGCAGCCATTTGGTACCGATTGGGGCAACGTACCGAGGGTTTCAGGGAATTCAACTTCACCCTGACAGGAATGAACGACAGGCAATTGTTGGCCAGCGCAGTGTGGGCGCAGCAAAACGACCTGCCTGACCGGGCAATCGCGGCAGCAGACAGAACCACCAACCTTCACGACGTTCGTCTTCGTTACCTCACTCCGTTCAAGGAAAGCCTCCAAAACAATGCCAACCTTGCGGGGTTGGAACTGGCTTGGGTTTATGGATTGATTCGTCAGGAGTCCAGATTCATTCAGGCTGCGAAATCGGTAGTGGGCGCCTCGGGGTTGATGCAACTGATGCCAGCCACGGCAAAAATGGTGGCGAAAAAAATTGGCATGGAAGGTTTTGAAGCCAACAAGGTGAACGACCTTGACACCAACCTGCGTTTGGGCACAACTTATCTGAAAATGCTGTCAGATCAGCTCGACAGCTCTTTGGTCATGGCCACTGCTGGCTATAACGCAGGCCCCGGGCGACCAAGAAACTGGCGTACAAAGATCTCTTTTCCTTCGCTGGAAGGTGAAATATTTGCAGAAGTCATCCCGTTTACAGAAACACGTGACTATGTTAAAAAAGTATCAAGCAATACAGTGGCTTACGCAAACTTGCTGGAAGGGAAGCCACAATCTTTGAAGCAAAGGCTGGGGTCTATTGCAATGCAATCAGCAACGACACTGACGGTTGAAAATGAGATCATTCAGCAAACTCCCAATTAATCGCTATCAACATTGCACGAAAACACTATGACCTACAACAACATACTTATCATCGGCGGTTCAGGCTTTATCGGCACGGCCTTGGCGACTCGACTGGCCAATCAGGGCAGACATGTCATTGTGCCAACCCGTCGAATAAAAAACGCTCAAACCCTTTTGATGGTTCCGCAAGTTGAGGTTGTTGAAGCCGACATCAATGATGACAAGCAACTGAGAAAACTCATCGCCCGCTCTGATGCGGTCATTAATCTGGTGGGCATTCTTCAAGGCGGACTGGGTAACCCTTACGGCAAGAGGTTTGCCCAAGCCCATGTGGAACTGCCACAGAGAATTGTGAAGCACATGAAGGCAATGGGCGTTAGCCGACTTCTGCACATGAGCGCCTTGGGGGTGACTGGTTCACAAAACAGCCCGAGCATGTATCTCAGATCAAAGACAGACGGCGAACGCGTGGTCAGAGGCAGTTTTCTGAATTGGACCATCTATCGCCCTTCCGTGGTGTTTGGCGCAGGCGACTCATTCCTGAATCTGTTTGCAAAACTGGCCAAGGTGGCGCCTTTTCTGCCCCTGGCCGGTGCAGACGTCAAGTTCCAACCGGTTTACGTGGAAGACGTTGCCAGAGGTATGATCAATACCTTGGACAATCCAAACTCGGAAGAGAAAACCTACGAAATGACAGGCCCCAAGGTCTATACCTTGCGCAATCTGGTTGAAATTGCTGCCGGTTACAGCGGTAATCCGCGTCCCATCATCGGACTGCCCGGCCCACTGGCCTATATGCAGGCATTGGCAATGGAGTTGGCCCCTGGCGAGCCCCTGATGAGTCGCGACAACCTGAATTCCATGAAACTGGACAACGTGGGCAGTGCCCCCCTGTCGCCAGACCTTAAACTTGAACCCACTGCTCTCGAACCGATTGCAGCGGAATACCTCTGTCCTGCCAATGCCATTACGCCATTGGACAGGTTTCGCAGCAAGGCTCACCGTTAAATCGTTTCCATAAAGACCTTTAAATGAAACCAGTAACTTCCCATGT
>JBEIKS010000032.1:0-13754 GCA_040379625.1 Burkholderiaceae bacterium | reverse complement strand
GGAAGCGCTGGAAGCCGCCTTGAAACAACCGATCCGCATTGAAAATGATGCGAATTGCTTTGCATTGGCGGAGTCCATTTTGGGTGCGGGCCGTGGTTATGAGTGCGTATTCGGTGTCATTATGGGAACAGGTTGCGGCGGGGGTATTGTGTTGAATCAAAAAATACGCTCCGGACCGCAAGCATTGTCAGGCGAATGGGGGCACATGACACTGGACCCCAACGGACCGCTCTGCTATTGCGGAGCACGGGGCTGTGTTGAAACCTTTATTTCCGGCAGCGGCATTGAGAAGCTGTATTTAACGCAGACCGGTACATCAGTCGCTTCAGAACAAATCCTGAACAGCGATGCGCCTGAATTCCTCACCACACAACATAGGTTTTATCAGCACTTTGGCTCTGCAGTGTCCAATCTTATTGCAGTTTTGGATCCCGACATCATTGTGCTGGGCGGCGGTCTTTCCAAGCTGCCCGGCCTGTATGACCGCGGGGTAAGCGAGGTGAGATCGCGGATTTTCGGAGGAGAACTGACAACCCCCATTGTGCAGCACGAACTGGGCGATTCGGCAGGCGTTATTGGTGCTGCACTGCTGGCGCTTTAGCAGTACAACACACAAACACAACAGAGCCCGCCGCTCAAATCAACGCGGAAACCCGTCTGAAACCTTCAATCTTGAACTTGACATCGAGCTCGCGGCCCTTGCCGCCGCGCTTGCCTATGCGCGATTGAAGGTCTTGTGCCTTGATCAGCAGTATCTGGATTTTACCTGCGCGCCCAGTACCATAAACCTCCAAGGCATCGCCCGTGGCAATGGGTAGCACGCCCAACAACTGCTCGCCCTCTTTCAGCGGCAGGCATTGAACACCACGACCACCGCCGGACAAGGTTTTCATTTCTGCCAGAGGGAACACATGAAAACGTCCCTTGTCAGAGAGCACCGCACAATGCGAGTGCTCTGCGCCCAGTGGCTCGGGCGACAACAAACGCTCGGCCTCGTCGAGCGACAGAAAGGACTTTCCCGCCTTTTGCCGGGTCTGCAAATCACCGAACTTGCAGACAAAACCATAACCGCCGGTACCTGCCAGCAGGAGTTGCCGTTCAGGGGGTTCCGCCAGCACGCAGGCAATCTGACCTGCCGGCATCAATTCAATGAAGCTTTGCAGCGGAGCGCCATCACCCCTGCCGCCGGGCAAAGCCGACACCGGAATGCTAAACACCCGGTTTTGTGCCGTGCCACTGCCGAAGGCCGCCAGTGTGTCTGTGGTTCTGCACTCATGGGTGGAACCCAGAGCATCGCCTGATTTGAAGTTGAAGGTTTGTGGATCCAACCCGTGCCCTTGGCGGGCCCGCAACCAGAAACGGCTTGAAACAATCACGGTAACAGGCTCATCAATAACCTTGACCTCGACTTGCGCTTTCTGTGCCATTTCAATGACGGTTCGACGGTCATCGCCAAACTTTTCCGCGTCCTTGCGGATTTCACTGACCATGCGACGGCGAAGCTTTCCCTCATCTGCCAGCAAGGCCTCAAGGTCTTCCTTTTCGGTTCTCAACCCCGCCATTTCCTGTTCAATCTTGATTTTTTCCAAGCGCGCCAATTGACGCAAACGAATCTCAAGAATGTCCTCTGCCTGGCGTTCAGACAATGAGAACCGGGCCATCAGTGCAGACTTCGGCTCATCGGCTTCGCGGATCGTGGCAATCACTTCATCGATGTTCAACCAGGCAATCAAGCGCCCTTCCAGCACATGCAAACGGTCTTCCACTTGCAGCAAGCGGTGCTGGCTGCGGCGACGGACAGTGATGGCGCGGAACTCTATCCAGTCCAGCAACATGGCCAACAGGCCCCGCTGGCCCGGTCGGCCGTCTCTGGCAATGGACACCAGGTTGATGGATGTGTTGGTCTCCAAGCTGGTGTGCGCCAGCAACAAGGTGACGAACTCATTGACGTCAATGTTGCGGGACTTCGGTTCGAAAACCAGGCGAACCGCAGCAGCTTTGCCTGATTCATCACGCACGGCATCCAGAACACCTAGCAGCGTCTGCTTCATGGTTTGCTGATCCGGACTCAGGCTTTTCTTGCCCGGCTTGACTTTCGGATTGGTCAGCTCCTCGATTTCCTCAAGCACCTTTGCAGAAGACGTATTCGGGGGCAACTCATTGATGACCAATTGCCATTGCCCTCTGGCCATTTCTTCTATGGTCCAGCGCGCACGAACCTTCACGCTGCCCCGACCTGTGGCGTAGACCTCCCGGATGGCCTCGGGGCTGGAAATAATTTGCGCCCCCCCCGGAAAGTCAGGCCCGGGAATCAAGGCCATGACTTCGTCGAGCGAGGTGTCCGGTTTTGTGATTAAGGTAACAACGGCCTGAGCCACTTCCCGCAAATTGTGGGGTGGAATTTCAGTGGCCATACCAACTGCAATGCCAGAGGCACCATTGAGCAGTACAAACGGCAGACGCGCCGGCAACAACTTGGGCTCACGTAAGGTGCCGTCGTAGGTGGGCATGAAATCCACCGTGCCCATGTCAATTTCATCGAGCAACAGACTGGCCACCGGCGTCAGCCTGGCTTCGGTGTATCGCATGGCGGCAGCACCGTCACCATCGCGCGAACCAAAGTTGCCCTGCCCGTCGATCAGCGGATAGCGCAAGGTAAACCCCTGCGCCATGCGCACCAGCGCCTCATAGGCTGCTTGATCGCCGTGCGGATGGAATTTACCCAGCACATCACCCACCACGCGTGCGGACTTCATCGGTTTGGCACCTGGCCCCAGACCCATTTCAGTCATGGCAAACAGAATGCGGCGTTGCACCGGCTTCTGTCCGTCACAGACATCAGGCAGTGCCCTGCCCTTCACCACAGAGACGGCGTAATCCAGGTAAGCGCGTTCAGCGTAGTGGGCCAGGGTGATTGAATCTGAAGGTTCTTCGGAACCTACATCCAGCAACAGTGAATCCATGTCAATCAGTCAGAAAAGCAAAAAAAGGAAACGCAGTCTACTACGCCTTGGCATGGGTTCGCTGACGAACACTTTCGTACAAGCACAATGACGAGGCCACGGAAACATTCAGGCTCTCAACAGAGCCAGCCATGGGGATGCGCACAAGTTCATCGCATTTCTCACGCGTCAGGCGGCGCAAGCCTTCACCTTCGGCGCCCAGCACCCACGCGGTGGAAGCCCGAGAGTCAACGTCGTAGATGGTGGCAGTGGCTTCGCCGGCCGCTCCCACCAGACGCACACCACTTTCGGCCATTTCCATCAAGGTTCTGGCCAAATTGGTAACGGTGATGTAGGGCACGGTTTCCAAGGCACCGGAAGCCACTTTGGCCACCACTGGAGTAATGCCGCAGGCACGGTCTTTGGGGGCGATGACGGCGTGCGCACCCGCCCCGTCAGCCACACGCAGACAAGCCCCCAGGTTGTGGGGATCCGTGATGCTGTCGAGCACCAGAAACAAACCCGACGAACCGGCGCTGTCCAGTACATCGTACAAATTGTGGTTCAGTGCGACTTCATCAGCCACCGCTACAACACCCTGGTGTCTGCCGTGCCCCGACAAGGAGACCAAGCGCTTTTCATCAGCCGCGGTCAGCTTCACACCTTGCGAAATCGCCTTGTCGAGAAACGCCTGCATCCGTTTGTCACGGCGGGTGGCATCGTAAAAAACTTCCTGAACTGAGGACGGTGCATGGCGCAGACGCGCAGACACCGCATGAAAACCATACAAAGTAGGCAAAGGCCTCTCCTAACGTTTGCGGACAGCCGCAGTTTTACTTTTTGTTTTTGAACCGGCCTTGGGGGCCAAATGCTGCATCGCCAAAGAGGCCTTGCGCTTCTTTTGCGCATTGGTTCGCTCTCGGGAAGTTTCGGCCGCCTTGCGTTTATTCTCGCCGCGTTTTCCCGGCCTTTCACCGGCTGCCGTGTCCGGTGGGAACACCGGTGCCAAAGGCTCAATGTCGGCATCGAGCTTTTTTTTGCTGCCTGAACCAGGCTTTCTGGCGACAGGCGGCAAGGCTTTTGCATCGCGCAGTATGTCTTTCAATGTGGTGCCCTGCACCAAGCGGAACTCAATGCGTCTGGCCTCAAGGTCTACGCGCGCAACCTGCACATTGATGCTGTCTGTCAATTGATAGCGGCGACCACTGCGCTCTCCGCGCAATTCGTGCATGGATTCATTGTATTGGAAATACTCGTTGCCCAATTCGGACACGTGAACCAAGCCCTCGACAAAAAGCGCATCCAGCGTCACAAATACGCCAAACGGTGCAACACCGGTGATGCGACCGGAAAAGGCGTCGCCCACTTTTTCTTTCATGAAAAAGCATTTCAACCAGGCTTCAACATCGCGGGAGGCTTCATCTGCCCTGCGTTCAGTTGAGGACAACCAGGTCCCCAATTGTTCCCACAGCGCCAAGGACTCTGCTTTGCTGACTTTTGTCGCCAGACGTGAACCGGCTTGTACGGTTTCCTGCGCGCCAGCAAGCTTTTTTGCCTGTGGTAGGGCGCTGCCTTTTTTGACCGGCTTGATGCCTTCATCACGCTCATCAATTCGCGGGGGTGCGTAATCCTGTTTGGCCAGCAAAGCCTTGATGACACGGTGCACCAGCAAATCCGGATAGCGGCGGATGGGCGACGTAAAGTGTGTGTAGGCCTCATACGCCAAGCCGAAGTGACCCACGTTGTGAGGACCATAAACGGCTTGCTGCATGGAGCGCAAAATCATGGATTGCAGCAGGTCGCGGTCAGGACGACCGGCAATGCTGGCCACCAGATCGGCGTAGTCTTGTGCCGTGGGGTCTTCGCCCCCGCCCAGCGTCAAACTCAGGCTCTTGAGAAAGTTTTTCAGATTGACCAGTTTTTCAGGCGTGGGGCCTTCATGGACACGGTACAGGCTGGGATGCTTGCTGCGCAGCAGGAAATCAGCGGCACAAACGTTGGCGGTCAGCATGCATTCTTCAATCAGGCGGTGCGCATCGTTACGGCGTCGCGGAATGATTTTTTCAATCTTGCCCTGTGCATTGGAAACAATCATGGTCTCAACGGTTTCCAACTCCATGGCTCCCCGCTTGATGCGCGCCTCCAGCAGCACTTTGTACAACTCATGGAGGTGTTCAAGATGGGGCAAAATCGCGTGCAGGCGCTCTGCAGCCGGACCTTCAGGGTCTGACAGGGACTCCCAGACATCCGTGTAGGTCAGCCGTGCCGCGGAATGAATGACCGCGTTGTAGAACTGATAGGCCTTGATGGCACCTTTGGGGCCAACCACGGCGTCACACACCAGCACCAGACGATCAACATCCGGATTCAAGGAGCACAGGCCGTTGGAAATTTTTTCCGGCAACATGGGAATAACCCGGCGAGGAAAATAAACCGAGGTTCCACGCTCAATGGCATCACGGTCCAGAAATGAGCCATCCTTGACGTAGTGACTGACGTCGGCAATGGCGACAATCAAACGCCATCCGGCCGTGCGCCCCTCTCCGGTGGGCTCACAGTAAACCGCATCGTCAAAGTCTCTGGCGTCCTCACCATCAATGGTGACCATGGGTACATCGCGCAAATCAACCCGACCCACCATGTCTTCGAACTGAACGGTATCGGCCAGCTTGGCTGCTTCGCTTTCTGCTTCTTTCGAAAATTCATGTGGCACATCGAATTTGCGCACCGCGATTTCAATTTCCATACCGGGGTCTCCAACCTGCCCCAACACTTCAACGATGCGTCCGATGGGTTGCGAATACCGGCTGGGTTGCTCGAGGATTTCCACGCTGACGACTTGCCCCGCCTTGGCGTTCATGATGTCGCCCGGAGGAATCAGAATGTCGTGTTTGATGCGTTGGTCTTCCGGTACCACCAGAATGACGCCGCGTTCTGACACCAGACGCCCCACCAGCAAATTGGTGCGACGCTCAGTGACTTCCACAATGGTGCCTTCAGGGCGGCCACGGTTGTCGGTTCCTGTGATGCGAACCAGAACACGGTCGCCATGCAGTACTTTCTGCATTTCACGCGGGGATAGGAAAACATCCGGGCCTTTGTCATCACGCAACAAAAAACCAAAGCCGTCACGGTGACCCGAGACCTTTCCTGCAATAAAGTCCAATTTCGTGGACAACAACAACACGCCTTTGCGGTTGGGCATTAATTGCCCGTCACGCTCCATGGCGGCGAGGCGCTTTTGAAACGCTTCCACAACCTCGACTTGGGTCAGACCCAAACGGTCCTGCAACTGCTCTCGGCTCAGGGGTGTGGCCTCCTGACGCAATACGTGAAGTATCTCTTCACGACTCGGGATGCTGACTTCTTCTTTTTTGTTTGACAATTTATTTATATCCAATATAATTGCGGGCTTCCCACCGGCCCAGGTGGCGGAATTGGTAGACGCACTAGGTTCAGGTCCTAGCGGTGGCAACACTGTGGAGGTTCGAGTCCTCTCCTGGGCACCACGGCAAGTGTTCCAACCTTGCTTCAAACATCAAATCTTGTTGGTGATGTAGAAAAGTAATGTTGGAGTAACGCCGCACACAACAAAAAAATTTTAAAACCTTCAGTTTCAAAATCCTTAGACTCTTCAACTTCTTAATTTTCAACTTCTTAAGTACTTCAAAATATCGATGTTTCCATCGACTGTTTTTTCATGCTGCATAAAACGGTTTTTCAACCCAGATCGCCTGGCGTCATGGTGTCATAGCGCTCAAAGGGTTGGTGTATCCAAGGGTTACCATCGAGCTCAACCGCAGAAAAATCCGGCTTGAACGCAGAATCTTTCTTGGTCCACAACACAGCCGTTTTAACGTCCGTGATGTCTTGGTATTGCGTCTTTAAATGCGCCACTACCGCTTCCAGCGTTTTACCCGTGTCGCAGAGATCATCAACCACCAGAACCCGGGGGCCGAGACGTTCACTGACCAAGGCAATGCTGCTTGATATCTGCAACACACCCTGAACGGTTCCACTGCCATCCCGGTAGGAACTTGCGGCCAACACAGCCATCGGCCGGTCAAAAATGCGGGAAATAACATCAGACACCCTCAGGCCGCCCCTGGCAAGCCCAAGCACCACATCAAATTCCCAATCGCTGTCTCGCACTTGTATCACCAACGATTCAATCAGTCGGTGATATTCGTCCCATGACACATGCAGGTGACTCATGCGGAAGACTCAGTGCTTGAAAGGATGACGCAACACGATGGTTTCATCACGGTCGGGGCCGGTTGAAATCATGTCCACCTGAACACCGCAGACCTCGGCCATTCGGTTGAGGTAACTGCGAGCCTCGGCGGGCAGGTCTTCCAGCTTTTGCACGCCGAAGGTTGTGCCTTTCCAGCCCGGGAAGTCCTCATAAATGGGCTTGCACAGCGACACCGCATCCGACCCCATAGGCAGGATGTCTGTGATGCCGTTGGGCGTCTCGTAGCCCACGCACAGGCGTATATTTTCCAAGCCATCGAGGACGTCCAGTTTTGTAATGCACAAACCAGACACCCCATTGAGTTGAATGGTGCGTTTCAGGGCTGCGGCATCAAACCAGCCACAGCGACGCGGCCGACCGGTGACGGAACCGAACTCGTTGCCCTTGGTGGCCAGATGCTGACCCACGGAATCAAACAACTCGGTAGGGAAAGGACCTGAGCCCACGCGGGTTGCATAGGCCTTCGTAATGCCCAATACATATTGCAGGCGTTGCGGACCCACACCGGCGCCGGCAGACGCAGCACCTGCCAAACAGTTGCTGCTGGTGACATAGGGGTAGGTGCCGTGATCGATGTCCAGCAGTGCGCCTTGCGCACCTTCAAACAACAGACTCTTGCCTTCACGGTTTGCTGCGTCCAGCAGGCTGGGCACATCAGCTACCATCGCCTTGATGCGCGGCGCCAACGCCATGGCTGCATCAAACACCTGCGCAGCGATCACGGGCTCTGCCTTGAGGTACTGGGTCAGCACAAAATTGTGATAATCCAGAACTTCTTCGAGCTTGGTCATGAACTTTTCAGGCGCAAACAGATCTTGAACTCGCAAGGAACGTCGCGCCACCTTGTCTTCATAGGCGGGACCAATGCCGCGGCCTGTGGTGCCGATTTTCGCCTCGCCCTTGCGTGCTTCACGTGCCTTGTCCAAGGCCACGTGGTATTCGAGAATCAGCGGGCAAGCCTCACTGATCTTGAGGCGGGACTCGACTTGTATGCCACCACGCTGCAACTCATCAATTTCAGACAACAAAGCCTGAGGCGACAAGACAACGCCGTTGCCAATATAAACTTGCACGTCGGGTCGCAAAATACCGGACGGAATCAAGCGCAAAATTGTTTTTTTGCCGCCGATCACCAAAGTGTGACCTGCGTTGTGTCCACCCTGAAAGCGCACCACGCCATCTGCGTGGTCTGTCAGCCAGTCGACGACTTTGCCCTTGCCCTCATCACCCCATTGGGTGCCAATCACCACGACGTTACGATATGTCATTGTTTTTTCTCCATGGCTGACGCGGGGCATACGGACCACTGGGTGCCGTCTGACTTCAATTCCCGGTCAAACTCAAATTCCTCTTCTTCATGTTCATGCCCAGGCAAGGCCTGGACCACAATCTCACCGCTGTCCCGCAAGGAACGAATCAGTGCGTCCAAATTGGCGTCAACAGCCCAAGGCGCCTTGATGGCCTGAGCGCGAACACCGGAGAGGGGCATCATCGCAGCCCACTCCTTTAAATCCAGCGAAAATCCTGTGGCGGCCCTTTGACGACCGAACACAGCACCCACGTTGTCATAACGACCACCCCGCAGCACCGCATTGGGACTGCCCAACGCATAGGCTGCGAACATTACGCCGCTGTGGTAGTTGTAGCCCCGAAAATCTGCGAGATCCACCATGGCAGCAATATCCTGCCCCGCCGCCTCGATTGACTGGCAGAGAACCTCAAGATTTTTCAGGGCCGCGGCAATGCGGGGAGTGTCCGGCAGAAGTGTTCTGGCGCGGGCAATGACTCCGTTTTCACCAAAAGGAAAGCCGTACAAATCCGTCAGACGATCAATGGCCTGCGCACGCTCAACCGGCACCCCGACCAACAAGCCCGCAATGGCTTGCTTGTCTTTCTTTGCAAGCGCCTGATGAAGGGACAATGCCAGAGACTCAGCGCCGTCGACACCCTCAAGAATGGCGGGCAAAAGGTCGGCGTGGCAAAGGTCAATGCGAACGCCCCGCATTTTAGCCATTGACAAGGCATCAAGCGCAAGGCGCAAAATTTCGATGTCTGCCTCTACGCCGGCGTGACCGAACAATTCCGCTCCAATTTGAAGTGGATCGCGGGTGGCGTGCAAAGCCTCGGTTCGGGTGTGTAAAACGGGCCCGCAATAGCACAGACGCGTTAAACCCGAACGGTTCAGGATGTGCGCATCTATTCTGGCCACCTGAGGCGTTGTATCTGCCCGAACGCACAAGGTGCGACCGGATGTCTGGTCAATCAACTTGAATGTTTTTAAATCAAGGTCTTGACCCGTACCGGAAAACAGTGATTCAGCATATTCAAGCAGCGGAGGCATGACGAGTTCAAAACCATAACTGCGAAAACGGTCAAGCAGACGGCGACGGATATCTTCTATCCGGCGCGCTTCCGAAGGCAAAACATCAGCAATAGACTCAGGCAATAGCCAAGCAGACATGCAAATTCCAATAATGATTCGGCGCAAGCGCCAAAAAACGTAAACGCACCCTTGAACAAACAGGTGCGTATCTCTGATCAAACAAGGCGAAGCCTACAGACAGTGGGCGATTCAGTCAAAACAAAGCATCTGCGAAGCAAATGGAGAGGAGGCAAAAAGGCGGGCGGACAATGCCGACCCCCTTGAGCCTCTTGTATCAGCGACGAATTACTTACCCGCCTTACCGCTTCCGGAATTGCGCATAAAGCGCAGGAATTCTGACTGTGGATCTACCAAAATTACATCAGACTTGTTTTTGAATGTCTGACGGTAGGCTTCCAAGCTGCGATAGAAGGCAAAAAATTCAGGGTTCTGACCGAAAGCAGCATTATAGATGGAAGCGGCTTTTGCATCACCTTCACCTTTGATGACCTGGGCTTGACGGTAGGCGTCGGCGAGGATGACCTCTCTTTGACGGTCTGCGTCTGCGCGGATTTGCTCGGATTCGGCTCCACCCGTGGAACGCAATTCATTGGCGACCCGCTTGCGCTCGGCTTCCATTCGACGGAATACGGATTCACTGACTTCAGGCACCAAATCTACGCGCTTGAGACGAACATCCACAATGTCGATGCCGGCTTGTTTTGCGTCGTCAGCGACTTTCGCCACGATGGTATGCATGACTTTGGTACGCTCGCCTGAAACCACCTCACGAACAGTGCGCTTGGTAATCTCTTCGTTCAGTGCAGCCTTCACAATTTGACCGATTCTGTCCTGCGCCCTGCGCTCATCACCGGAGAAGCTGACAAAGTAGAGTTTTGGGTCTGCAATGCGCCATTTCACAAAGGAATCAACCAGCAGATTTTTCTTTTCTGCAGTGATGAAGCGATCGGTGTCTGGCGTGTCGATGGTCAAAATGCGACGCTCAAGATAAACAACGTTCTGGAAAGGCGCAGGCACCTTGAAATGCAGGCCTGGGGTCTCAACCACTCGTTTAACTTCACCGAGGGCAAATACCACCGCATATTGGCGCTGATCCACCAAAAACACGCATGAAGAAAAAACGATCAGACCGAAAATAACGGCCGCCAGCAGTGCGAATATTCTAGGCATCATCGTGCTCCCTTCTCACGATTCCGGAGATTGTCGTTGCGGTTGTCCTGGGGACGGGGACGTTGCGGCTCACTCGGGGTGACTGCAGGTTCAGGTTGCGCAACACCTGCTGCTGCTTGCGTTGTTTGCGGTGCGACGCTCTTGGCGGAACTGTCCGAACCCACTTGATTGATCAGCTTGTCCAGAGGCAGGTACAGCAACTGGCTGTTTTGCTTGGAGTCTGTCATTACTTTGGTTACGTTGGACATCACCTGCTGCATGGTTTCAATGTAGAGGCGATCGCGGGTCACCCCAGGTGCCTTGGAGTATTCCGTCAGAACCGATTTAAAGCGGGCGGCATCGCCCTCGGCCTGAGACACCACGCGCTGCTTGTAACCGTTGGCCTCTTCCAGCAGGCGCGCGGCGCCGCCCTTGGCTTTTGGCACAACATCATTTGCGTAGGCCTGACCTTCGCTTTTCAGTCGCTCGAGGTCTTGAGCTGCCTTGACAGCGTCATCGAAAGACGCCTGTACTTGCTCGGGTGGTTGGGCATTTTGGAGTGAAACACTGGACACGCTGATACCCACATTGTAGCGGTCAAGAATTTGTTGAATGGTGGCTGATACATCGAGACCGACCTGCTCACGACCTTCGTACAAAACGTAGTCCATTTTGCTGCGACCAACGACTTCGCGGATGGCTGTTTCAGCCGCTTGTAAAACTGTTTCTTCCGGGTTGCGGTTGTTGAACAAGTAAGCCGCTGCATCTTTGAGCTTGTATTGAACGGCGAACTGAATGTCGATGATGTTTTCATCGTCAGTCAGCATCAGGGATTCGCGCAAGACTTTCGTTTTTACGTTGTTCCTGTAACCCACTTCTATGGTGCGAATCTGGGAAATGTTGACAACTTCGTGAGCCTGCAAAGGATAGGGCATGCGCCATTGAAAGCCGGGACCTGCGGTCGATCTGTATTTGCCAAACTGCAGGACGACGCCCACTTGACCCTCTTGGATGATGAAGAAACCACTGGAAAGCCAAAGCAAAGCGACTGCACCCAAAATGGCACCCACGCCGATACCCGCCCCCTTGAAACTTGGTTCGGAACCGCCGGAGCCACCACCATGACCACCCGGGCCACGACCGAAGAAACGGTTGAGTTTGTCGTTGAAATTGCGCCACAACTCGTCGAGATCGGGTGGACCATCGTCGCGTTGGTTATTGTTGTTTCGGGGAGGCTGAGGGTGGCCGTTGCCGCCAGAACCTTCGCCGCCTTGACCATTGTGCCCACCGCCGCGACCCCAACCCGGGTCTTCGTTGGCAAAAACAGGGAATTTACGTAACCAATTCATCAGGATTTCACTCAGTGGTTATCCGCCGATGAGGACGCTTGCTCTGACTCCCACGGTTCAGAAACAGGCGCATCTTCGGGCGGTTTTTGATAATGTTGGGAGGCGACCTCATGGAGAGCGCCTCTAAGAAGATCAAGCCCCAAGCCAAAACGTGCACTTACCGATATAGATTGCATGGTACCACAGAGATTTAATGACACTTCCGGCTCACGTTGGCACAAATCGGACTTGTTCCAGATGACGCATTGCGGAACTTGATCAGCTCCGATTTCCTTCAAAATTCTGGCCACTTCTTCCATTTGTGTGTGACGGGCCGGACTTGAAGCGTCGACAACATGCAAGAGTAGATCGGCCTCCGCAGTGTGCTCCAAGGTTGCCTTGAAAGCTTCGACCAATCCGTGCGGCAACTCTCTGATGAAACCAACGGTGTCGGACAGTGCAATGCTGCAGCCCTCGCCCAAATAAACTTTCCGGGTGGTGGTGTCCAAAGTGGCGAACAACTGGTTGGCCGCATACACGTTGCCGTGCGTGAGCGCATTGAACAAGGTGGATTTCCCGGCGTTGGTGTAACCCACGATGGACACTGAAAACGTGCCGCTGCGGTTTCTTTGCTTGCGTTGGGTTTGACGCTGTCTGGACAACTTGGCCAGCTTGGCCTTTAGCATTTTGACTTTTTCACCAATGAGGCGACGGTCGAGTTCCAGTTGCTTTTCACCTGGACCGCGCAAACCAATACCGCCCTGCTGGCGCTCAACATACAAAGCGCCCTTGATGAGGCGCGTGGCCAAATGCTGCAATTGTACGAGCTCAACCTGCAGCTTGCCTTCATGGCTTTGCGCGCGAAGCGCAAAGATATCGAGGATAAGACCGGTTCGGTCTAGTACCCGGACCCCAAACACGTCCTCAAGATTTCGTTGCTGTGCGGGAGCCAGCGCATGATTGAAAATCACCAACTCCGCCTCGTGAAACTCGACCAACTCGCGAATTTCAATGGCTTTACCCGAGCCAAGGTAGGTTCGGGCATCTGGACTTTTGCGTTTGCAGGTGACAACGGAAACGGGGTTTGCACCGGAAGACTCTGCCAATTGGGAAAGTTCTTCCATGCTCAAGTCGAACTCGAGTTGGCCGAAATCGACCCCCACAAGTACTGTTTTTGTCATGAGGGTTGCCGATCTGGATACATCTGGTTGTTTTGACCGGTCATCCCAACCACAGGACGACCGTTATGAAAAATCACTCTTTGACTTCAGGCGTAAACGTTACTGCGCGTGCAGGCACGACAGTTGAAATTGCATGTTTGTAAACCATTTGGGTCACGGTGTTGCGCAAGAGCACAACGTATTGGTCAAATGATTCGATCTGACCTTGAAGTTTAATGCCGTTCACAAGGTAAATGGACACAGGCACGTGTTCCTTGCGAAGCAGATTCAAAAACGGGTCTTGTAACAATTGCCCTTTGTTGCTCATAAAAGCTCCAGTTATTTTTTGTTGATGTTATTTCGGTATCTAGTGGAGACCAGACGTCGAGTGTACCTAAACTGTTGTGCAACGCAACCTAAATAAAGGGCTAGCCCTCTTGGTTCATTGCCGGTCAAGCCATAAAATCAGTGGGGTAGCAGCCAAATGCTCGTCAGCCAAGGCTGTTAAACCTTGTGTCGCCCCCGGCAAATCGCTTT
>JBEIKS010000031.1:0-14139 GCA_040379625.1 Burkholderiaceae bacterium | reverse complement strand
TATTCTCGTACCCTTCTTGACCTTCGCCATCGGCGTGAGCCACGCGGTGCAAAACATTCGCACCATGGCGGCAGAACGTTACGCCGGCCACGATGCAATGACCGCTGCGAAAGCAACTTTCCGTTTGTTATTCCTGCCCGGAACCATTGCCTTGCTGTGCGATGCAGTTGGCTTCTCAACCCTGCTGATCATCGACATTGGTGTGATCCGCGAATTGGCCATCAGCGCATCCGTGGGTGTTGCCGTGATCATCTTCACCAAGATGTTCTTGTTGCCCGTCATGATGTCCTACACAGATGTTTCTCCCAGCGGCATGAAGCAGGTTGAAAAGCAGATCAAGAGTCCGCACAACTTTGCGCGCAAGATTTCCGGTTTCGCAGAACCTGCAAAAGCGAAAAAGTTGCTGCTTCTGACTTTGGTTGCAACCATTATCGGTTTTGCAATTTCACGCGATCTTAAAATCGGTGACTTGAATCCAGGTGCGCCAGAGTTGCGACCTACTTCACAGTACAACAAGGATGTGGCTTTCCTGACGGCCAACTATTCCACCAGTTCAGATGTGTTTGTGGTGATGGTGACCACGCCTGTGGGTGAATGTGGTTCTTACCCGGTGGCCTCTGCGGTTGATCGTTTTCAGGGTGATATGGAAAACACCCAAGGTGTGGAGTCCAGCGTTTCCCTGTTCACCGTCATGAAGGCCATTATCAGTGCCAACAACGGTGGCAATCCGAAATGGAGCGCCATTACCCGCGACCGTTTCGTAGCCAACGGCGCGCACCGAAACATTCCCACCGAACTGTACAACCCGGAATGTTCAATGACGCCTGTTATTTTGTTCCTGGCCGATCACAAGGCCGAAACTTTGAACAGGGTGGTGGCAGCCATTGAAAAATACGCAGCTGACAACAACACCGATGATGTGAAGTTCATCATGGGCGCGGGCAACTCAGGTATTGAGGCGGCCACGAACATCGTGGTGCACAAGGCCGACCGCATCATGCTGATTCTCGTGTTTGCGATTGTGGGTTTGTTGGTGTGGTGGGAGTTCAAGTCCTTCAAGGTCATGGTTTGCTTGATGCTGCCTTTGTACGTCACCACGGTACTGTGCGAGGCGCTGATGGTTGCCTTGGGGCTGGGCGTGAAAGTAGCAACCTTGCCTGTGGTGGCCTTGGGTGTGGGTATCGGTGTGGATTACGGTATCTACATCTACAACCGTCTGGAAGGTTTTCTTGAAGAAGGCTTACCGTTGAAAGAAGCGTATTTCGAGACGCTGAAAACAACGGGTGTGGCGGTAGCCTTGACAGGTGTCACGCTGGCTTTGGGCACCATTACCTGGGTGATGTCGGCCATTAAATTCCAAGCGGACATGGGCTTGTTGCTGACGTTCATGTTCTTGTGGAACATGGTGGGCGCAATTGTCATGATTCCGGCTCTAATCACTGTTTTGAAGGTGTCAAAGTAACGCTAACATTCAGTCTGATGGTTTACTTCGTGTACAGACATGAACTCACCCAAAACCCTGATTGCTTGGTTGAGCGTTCAGGACTGCAGGTCAATTAAAGACTACCCCGCCACACAAGGCGGGGTTGTTCTCTCGGCTTTGAATGGCGGTGGAGCCACACGGCTGGTGCTGCTTTCACAACTCCAACAACAATTCACCAGTGAATATCTGGAAAAGCTCAGTGAGGTCTGGCCTGGCGATATTTCCTTGCGTTTGGTGGATCAAGGTGTTTCGTCTTCAATTGCAGATTTGTGGCCTTGGGCCTCGGCGCAGTTAAAGGCCGAACTTGATGCACACCCCGAGGTGACCCACGACTTGTTGCTGGGCAGCAGTCTGCCTTCTTGTCAGGCAATCTTTTTAACCCACGGATTGACTGACGAACGCTGTCGCTTGTTGGAGCCTTTAAAAAACGGTGACTTCCAGTCCTTGAGTTTGCCCCGTATTCAACTGGAGGCAGCGCCGGCTAGAAAAGCTGAAAGCGATCAAGCGTCAGACAGCAGTGAGCCGGTTGTGAATGCCGCAGAGGAAGTTAATTCTTATGGTCCGGGCCTTGACGACTCGCCAGCCGAAGTTCAGAGCACAGAGGCCCAGATCCACGCTGCACAATCTGATGCCGGGCCGGGCTTGTTGGCTGTGCTGGCCAGTGCAGAAGAGACCTGCGACGAAGTGGCCACTGAAGACGAGTTTGGCGTGTCCAACGCCGGCCCCATTGTCTGGTTTGATGAAACCTCAGAAGCTGAAGAAATTGCAGCCGCCGCGGCCGCTGAAGCAGCTCAAGCCGCTCATGCACTAGAGGTTGCGGCGTCCGCTGAAATGAATTCTGAACCAGAACCTGAACTGGAGTCTGCCCACGAATGGGCAGTGGAAGAGGTCGCGCTTAAGCCAGCGGAGGAAATTGATTTTTCTGAGATTGAAACAGAAGTTGCAACAGAGGCGATTGCGTCTGAAGCAGACTTTGAAGTAGGTGAACCTGAGTTGGAGTCTGCCCATGAATGGGCAGTGGAAGAAGTTGCGCTTACGTCAGCCGAGGAAATTGATTTTTCTGAGCTTGAATCAGATGCAGAAGCAGGTGCAGAAGCAGATGCTGCAGCACAAGCCATGCAGGCCATTGCAAGTTTCGAAGAAATTGCGCCTGCCGACTCATTGGAATTGTCATTTGACGAGGATCTGACTGGTGCGCAATCGCTGGATGCCGCCCCCGAACCTCTGTTGGAATCCGCTTCTTTCCCACAGGCCGAATCTTTGTTGGACGATGCCCATTTTGCAGCGCCCGAGCCTTCGTCCGAACCTGATTTTCAGCCTGAATCTGAGACTACCATTGAAGATGAGCTCTCCAAGGCGGCCGCCGCGCTTGACGATCCCTTCGACGACTTTGCCACTGCAGGTGTTGAGACTGCAGACGCCGAGTTTCAAACAAACAGCGCCTCGGATTTTGACCTTGATTTTCCCGCAAACGCTTCAGTTGATGAAGAAGCACCCCAAGCGCTGGAAGCCGCATTGGCGCAAGAAGAGCCCGCCGGCTTGCCTGAGCTTGAAGTCGAAAATGAGCTTGAAACCGAGCCCGAGCCCGAGCCCGAGCCTTTAGGCGCACCTGTGCCGCCAGCGGCCATGGCTGCACCTTGGCCTTATGCTTCTGCTGCCTTGCAGCAACTCTCAAAGCGGGCAGATGCCTTGGCCGGTGGCGACTTGCCTGTGCTGGTGCTGGGTGAAGCCGGTTCAGGCACCCGTCTTCTGGCAAAGCGTATCCATGAGTTGGGACTGCGCGCCAATGCCCCCATGATTGTGGCCGATCTGACTGCCATTCATCCTGATGCCATTGCACAGGAATTGTGGGGTGAAGACGCCAGTGTTCGTGGCGAGCGCCGCGCCGGATTTGTAGAGCTGGCACAGGGCGGAAGCTTGTTGATTGCAGGGCTTGAATTGGTGCCCGCCGCAGTGCAGACGCAACTGCTCAGTTTAATGACGCGCGGCGATTATCTGGCTGTGGGGGCCGAAAACCCCACGCCTGCCAACGTCAGAATGCTGGCCACAGCCTCAGATGAGCTGCTGCTGGAAACCAAGGCAGGGCGTTTTAACCGCAAGCTGTTTGATTTGTTCGGCAAGGGTTTGCTGACCATACCGGCATTGCGAAACCGCAAAGAGGATTTGCCGGCCTTACTCGACGCCATCTGGCAGTTCATTCAAAGTGAAGAGTCTCATCAGCGCAACTTGTCTTCAGAGGCGCGAGACTGGTTGCTGTTTCACGGGTTCTCCGGAACCGTCAAAGATCTGGAATTGGCTCTGCGCCGAACGTGTTTGTGGGCGCAGGGAGACGAGGTGGATGTGGATACATTGAGAGAGTCTGTTGCGTTGGGCAGCATTCCACAGGCGGTGGCGCACTGCGGTCAGGCCATTGCTGATGGATTCAGTCTGAAGGATGTCGTGTTTTCAGTCACCAAGCATTTCATTCATCAGGCACTGATTCAAAGCAAGTACGATCTGGACAAAGCCGCTGCATTGTTGGGTGTGTCTGACCGCGATGCACTCGTCGGCTGGATGAAGCGTGTTGGCATTGAAATGCCCAACGAAAACAACTTCGAAGACACGCATGCAGAGCACCATGATTTCGAGTCCGCCTACGTTTCGGTGCAACCACAAGCAGTTGTCTCAGACCTTGAGCCAGACACTTCCAACCCGGATCTGGAAATTTCTTTAAGCTAGCGTCTTATGTCCACTCCGCGGGTCGCTTTCTGCGGCCCGATGCCTTTACAATAGCAAAAAAAATGTCGGAGACAACATGACTCACATCAACCCTGCCGCCCCAGTATTGGTGACCGGCGCGAGCGGCTACATCGCTGGCTGGATCGTCAAGTATTTACTTGAAGCGGGCAGAACCGTACATGCCACCGTTCGCGATCCTTCCAAAAAAAGCGCTGTGGCCCACCTTGAAGCCATTGCAGCAAAAGCACCCGGCACGCTCAAATTGTTCCGTGCAGATCTTCTCGCACAAGGCAGTTTTGACGAGGCCACCCAAGGTTGCGAACTTGTGATTCACACCGCTTCGCCCTTCATCATCAAAGGTTTCACCGATGCCTATGAGGCTTTGGTTCGTCCTGCCGTTGAGGGAACACGAAATGTACTTGATTCCGTTAATAAGTCAGCCAGCGTAAAGCGTGTGGTGCTCACCAGTTCCGTGGCCAGCATCTTCGGCGACAACTGCGACGCCCAAGGCGGCGTTCTTACCGAAAAAGACTGGAACACCACCAGCAGCGTGAATCATCAACCCTATTCCTTCTCCAAGGTGGAAGCGGAAAAAGAAGCGTGGCGCATGCACGCCGCCCAAGCCAGCAAGCGTTGGGATCTGGTGTGTGTAAACCCCAGTCTGGTGATGGGGCCTTCCCTCACCAAGCAAACCCAGTCCACCAGTATTTCCACCATGCTTGATCTGGGCCGCGGAAAAATGAAAACCGGAGTTCCCAAACTTGAGTTTGGTTTGGTGGACGTTCGCGATGTTGCCAAGGCCCATATTCTTGCTGGCGATACACCCGACGCACAAGGCCGCTACATCATCAATGAAGCCAGTTACTCGCTGTTGGACATGGCCAATTTGTTGCGCCAGGATTTTTCGCAGTATCCCTTGCCTTCCACCACGGTACCCAAAGGTGTGGTGTGGTTGCTCGGCCCCATTCTCTCTGGTGTTTCGCGCGACTTCGTTGCAAAAAATGTGGGTCATTCAATTTCTCTGGACAACACGCGTTCACGCAGTCAGTTGAAACTGAAATACCTGCCGATGCAACAAACCCTTTCTGAGATGTTCACGCAACTGGTGGACGATGGCCTCATCAAGCGCCGATGAACACGCGCACCCATTTCACGCCAGAAGAATGGCAACTCAGGGTTGATCTGGCGGCTTGCTACCGCTTGGTGGCCATGTTCGGCTGGGACGACCTCATCTTCACGCATATCTCCGCTCGCGTTCCCGGACCAGACGCTCACTTCCTCATCAATGCCTATGGTTTGATGTTTGAAGAAATGACGGCCAGCAGTCTGGTGAAGGTGAACTTGGAGGGCGAGAAGGTTTCTGACTCCCCCTACGACATCAACCCGGCGGGTTTCACCATACACAGCGCCATTCACGAGGCGCGCGACAACGCGCATGTGGTCATGCACCTGCACACCAACGCAGGCGTAGCCGTGAGCGTTCAGGAAGCCGGCCTGCTGCCACTGTCGCAAACCAGCCTGTTTCCCAGCGCTTCATTGTCTTATCACGACTACGAAGGCGTTGCGCTTTATCCGGAAGAAAAAGCTCGGTTGGTCTCAGACCTGGGTGCCACTGGGACCATGATTTTGCGCAACCACGGTTTGCTGACCATTGGAAAAGACTGCGCAGACGCTTTTTTAAAGATGTACATTTTAAACCGTGCCTGCGAAATACAAATCATGGCGCAAGCCGGCGGTGGCGCCTTACGGGTTTTGCCGCAAAGCATGATAGACAACATACGAGCACAGTTCAAAGCAGTCACCAACAACGCAGGGGCTTCACTGACCTGGCCTGGCCTGCTCAGAAAACTGGACCGCACCAACCCCGGTTACGACGCCTGAGCCAATACATACACGGAGATCATTGAATGAAATTTTTAAGCCCTAACGATCAAATGTTTCTGGTTCTGGAGCGACGCAACCAACCCATGCACGTCGCTGGCCTGATGTTGGTAAAACCACCAGAAGGCGAGTCCCAAAAGTTTGTTGAGGACTTCCTGGATCTCGCCAGAACCCACACCACAGCCCAAGCGCCCTTTAACCAGCGGCTGAGCTACAAGTTTGGCGTGCCTTGCTGGGTGGAAGACACTGAATTCGATATTGAATCGCATTTTTTCCATCTCTCCCTGCCCAAACCCGGACGCATCCGTGAATTGCTGGCCTTGGTTTCCAAATTGCACAGCGGTCAGATGGACAGGGCCAAACCCCTGTGGGAAAGCTACCTGATTGACGGCCTGGAAGACGGCCGCGTGGCCATCTACAACCGCATTCACCACGCCCTGGTAGACGGCATTGCCGCCATGCGGATGTTCCAGCGCGCCATGTCGGAAAACCCTGATGAGCGCAACATGCTGCCTTTCTGGGCCAAGGAGCCCACCAAGCGGGCGCCGCGTGAAGTCACTGAGCAAACCCCCATGACCAAAATGATCACAGCGCTGGGTTCAGTCAAGGGTCAGTTGTCCACAGTGCCCACGGTTGTGAAGGAAATTGCACGCTCTGTCTGGCAAAGCAAATACGACCCAGATTACGTGTCTGTGTTTCAAGCGCCACGCACGCCCATGAATACGCGGATTTCTGCGTCGCGCCGCTTCGCCGCGCAATCCTGGTCGCTTGACCGTATCAAGGCCGCAGGCAAGCGTCTGGACATTACCCTCAACGATGTGGTGATGGGCATGTGTGCGAGTGCCTTGAGAAAGTATCTGGAAGAGCTGGGCCGTTTGCCAGAAAAGCCACTGGTCTCCATGATTCCTGTTTCTTTGCGCAAAGACGATTCAGACGGTGGCAATCAGGTGGGGCTGGTGCTGGCCAATCTGGCCACAAATGAAAGTTCGCCTGCCAAGCGTCTGGAAACCATTCATGACTCCATTGAAACCAGCAAACGCCGTTTTTCCAGCATGACACAGTCGGAAATCATGAACTATCTGGCAACCATCATGGGCATCAACGGCATGAACATACTGACCGGCATTGCGCCGCAGTGGCAGGCTTTCAATGTGGTGGTTTCCAACGTGCCCGGCCCGAAGAACCGGCTGTATTTTAACGGGGCGGAAATTGAAGGCGTCTACCCGGTGTCCATTGTGATTGACGGCCAGGCCTTGAACATCACCTTGAACAGCTATGCAGACAAACTGGAGTTTGGCCTGATCGCCTGCAGACGCTCGTTGCCGAGCGTGCAGCGTTTGCTGACCTTTTTGGAAGAGGGCCTGCAGGAAATCGAAAACATTCCGCTGCAGCGCAGCTGATGGCAACAGGGGTTTGGGTTATACATCACCGATGTGTGAACCCAGGCTCCACTCAGCGATTTGCTCTGGTTCCGGGGCGTGCTCCAGTACGTGAGCAATAACCCGGGACAACCTTTCATCCACAAACTTGCCCAGTGACAATTCCAGCGCTCTGGAAATTTCTCCCTCCAGCGCGGAAAGAATCAGCGGTCTGATTTTCCAGATCAGCTTGGCCAGACGCTCAACATCCTCAGGCGGAGGCAGGCCGTTGCCGTACTTGTCCAGCGTTTCAACAAAAATGCCGACTGTGCGGTCGGAAAGCCTGAGCAAATCAGCCCTCATGTCCACAAACAGTTCCAGCAATTTGTCCAAAGGCAAACCGGCTTTTGTAATTTCTACGCCGAGTTGCAGAATATTGGGGTTATTGGACTTGTAACCGGCACCGTCTGCTTCCAGCAAGCCCAGCTTCAAGGCGGTGTCCAATATGGATTTAGGCGCTTTCGGACCGAAAAGCAACGCTAGTTGCGACAAATTAAAGTGCTTGGACTTGCGTTCGCCCCACGGACTTGAAATGGCTGACACCAAACCCAACAACTGCCGGATGTCGTGTCCGTTTTCCACCGCCTTGATCAGTTCCTGAATGTTGCCCAAGGTATAGCCGCGAGACAGCAAATGCCCCACCAGTTTCAGCCGTTCCAAATGGTGTTCATTGTAGATGCCCACCCGACCGCGTTTGGTGGGCGGCTCAAGCAATCCACGGTCTTGGTATGACCGCACATTGCGCACCGTGGTGTCTGCCGCCCGCGCAAGGTCGTCGACTGTAAACTCCAGTGTTGCTTTTTTCTTCTTCAACTTGAACTGAATCATTGTTGTCTGGCGTTTTGGTAGTGGGTTTGTATCGCATCCGACTCGTAAATCTTGCCGCCGCGGATTACTTGGCGTGCAGCCTCCCGCATGGCGCTGGCCACGGCATCCACATGCACCGCCTGGTATTTAAGCGGAATCAGGACCTTGAAGGCTTGCGCCAATTGTAATCCGATTTGCTCTCCCAGACGGTGTTCTGTTCGGTCGCCAGCCAACAGCGAGGGTCTGAAAATACTCAACTGCTCAAAACCGATCGCACTCAGTGCCTGCTCTACCTCGCCCTTAACCCTTGAATAAAAATTGCTGCTTGCCGGGTCTGCGCCCAAGGCGGTGATCACCAGAAAATGGCGACACCCTTGCGCTTTCGCATAATGCGCCAAGGCCAATACAAGATCTTGGTCAATTTTCTTGAAGGCGGCCTTGCTGCCGGCTTTTTTCTGTGTGGTGCCCAGACAGCAGTACACCGTGTCCACCGGGCCGGTCGGCCACTGCCCGGTGTGTTCAAAGTTCACCACATGGGCAGAAATACCCGCAGCGCTGGAAACGCTACCGGACTTGCGCACCCAGGCCAGCACCTGCTCATGTTGCTGGCTGGCAGCAAGTTGTCCCAACAGGGATTGACCCACCAGACCGGTTGCACCCAGCAACCAGGCTTTTGTGCGGGTTTCATTTGCAGGCTTATTCATCGGTCGGACCTTCCAATGCCTCCCAGCGGGCATATGCTTTCTCAAGATCCAAGTCTACTTTGCTCAACTCTGCCTGTGTTTTAGCGACTGTGTCTTTGTCCTGTTGGTAGAAAGTCGGTTCACCGATTTTTTTTGTCAGCACGCCCTGCTGTTTTTCCAGCGTTTCAATCAGTGCCGGCAGTGCATCGAGTTCACGTTGGTCCTTGAAGCTCAGTTTCTTCTTCTTGGGGGGTACGGCAACAGGTGCCGCTACCACGGGTGCTGCGGAAGCGTCGCTCAGCTTTTCGGTTTTTTGCATGTTGGCCCAAGGGTCGCTGGTGCGTTGGCGCATCCAGTCTTCAAAGCCGCCCACATAGTCGCCGATGCGGCCCTCGCCCTCAATCACCCAACTGCGAGTGGCAATGTGGTTGATGAACTCCCGGTCATGGCTCACCAGCAGCACCGTGCCGGTGTATTCCATCAAGCGTTCTTCCAGCAGGTCCAGTGTTTCAATGTCCAGGTCGTTGGTGGGCTCGTCCAGAACCAGCACGTTGGACGGTTTGGAAAACATTTGCGCCAACAGCAGACGCGCACGCTCGCCGCCAGACAAGGAACGCACGGGTTGCCGCGCCCGGTCAGGGGTGAACAGAAAGTCCTGGAGGTAACCAATGACATGGCGGGCTTGCCCGCCGATTTCCAGGTATTCCTTGCCGTTGCCAATCACGTCGATGGCGGTGACGTCGTCACTCACCGGTTTTCTCAATTGGTCGAAGTAGGCGACCTCCAGTTTGGTGCCGTGCCTGACATCGCCGCTCTGGGGTGCCAGTTGTCCCAGTACAATCTGCAGCAAGGTGGTTTTGCCGGCGCCGTTGGGGCCGATGATGGAAATTTTTTCGCCCCGCAAAATAATCGCTGAAAAATCGCGCACCAGTTGCTGCTGGCCGAAGCTGTGGCTGACCTTATTCACCTCGGCCACCAGTTTGCCGCTGCGTTCGGCCTCCTGAACCTGCATGTTGGCCTGACCGACTTGATTGCGCCGCTCGCTGTAAGTGCGTCGCATTTCCATCAGTTCCTTGACGCGCCCCTGATTACGGCAGCGCCTGGCTTCAACGCCCCTGCGAATCCAGATCTCTTCTTGTGCCAGACGCTTGTCAAACAAGGCATTGGCTTTTTCTTCTGCGTGCAGGTATTCCTCTTTGCCTTTCAGGTAGCCATCGTAGCCGCCGGACCATGACATCAGTTTGCCGCGGTCCAGATCGCAGACACGGGTGGCAATGCGGCGCATGAAGCTTCTGTCGTGGCTGATGAACAGCACTGCGCCCTTGAAGTTTTGAACAACCTCTTCCAGCATCAGGATGCTGGGAATGTCCAGGTGGTTGGTGGGTTCGTCCAGCAACAACACGTCCGGATCCACCACCAGCGCCTGAGCCAGCATGACGCGGCGCTTCATTCCGCCCGACAGGCTGCCGAACTGCGCCTCGCCATCAAGTTTCATGCGGGTGAGGGCGGATTCCACCTTGCTGTCCAGATTCCAGGCCTCCGCCGCGTCAATGGCCGCATGCAGTCGCCCGATGGTATCCATATCGTCGGGGGTGTGCATGATGGCGTGGTGGTAGGCGGCCAGATGCTCGCCGATGTCGCCCAGGCCCCGTGCCACCATGTCGAACACGGTTTTGTCCTGCGAAGCCGGTACCTCTTGTTCGAGGCAGCGGATCACCAACCCGTCTGAATAGACCACCTCGCCGTCATCGGCAGCTTGCGTACGCAGAATGATCCGCAACAAAGTGCTTTTACCCATGCCGTTGCGGCCTAAAAGTGCAACGCGTTCTTTTGGTAGCAATGAAAAATTGACTTGATCCAGTAGAATGGTTTTGCCAATTCTCAGATCGATGCTCTTTAATCCGAGCAGCATAAAAAATTCCTTGTGGTTCAGGGTGGGCATTCCCGCCCTGATTGTGGTGCGGTAAACGATCAAAAAGCGATAGTGTAGTGCACTGACAAGACTCAATCCATAAAGTCGGTACTCAATTGCATAGGAACGCTGCGAAACAGCGCTGAGTAATCAGGAAGTTCGGTTTTTCTGCACTGCAAGAAAATGTAACCCCCGAATGTTTATCAGGGTTTAATATCGACACCCTACACGCACTCTCATGTCGCCGGCCCATTTGTCCCGAGTTATTGCGGCATGAAAACTGCAACCGTCTTTTGGAGTGAGCATTGAAATCTGCCATAGGGGGCATCCCGTTAGAGGCCAAGTCATTATCAGGCATACTTCATCGCATGAAGGCAGACTGCCGCATTGCAGTCATTCATGGCGGCAATGTTGAAGATTCTGACTCTGTTGTGTTTGCAACCCGCAATCCGCGTTCAAACAAGTCTTACATTGAAGTTGCAACCGATATTAAAAACAGTTTGCAGCGGTCCGGGTTTCGCCATGTCACCTTGCTGCCCGAGGATATGAACCTGCCGCAGCGTCTGAAAGCGTTAAAAATTGACCTGGCCTGGATCAACTCTGCCGGATTGCAGGGTTTGTCCTCCACCAGTCATGCGCCTTCCATCCTTGAAATGTGCGGCATCCCTTATGTGGGCCACAATCCGTTGAACGCAGCATTATTGGACAACAAGCATATTTTCAAGCATGTGGTGGCCTCTTTGGGTTTGCCAACGGCCCGCTATGTCACCATCAACGTCGGTGAAGAGGCGGGTGACGTTACCCAGCGCCGCGACTTTTTAAAGCTGTTTTCCGATTATCAAGGCGATTTCATCGTCAAGCCGGTTTCTGGCCGCGCTTCCTTGCATGTGCACTGCGTGCCTCGCGCTGGGGTCATGGAAGCGGTGGGGGCTGTATTTTTAAGCACTGGCAACACAGTGCTGGTTGAAGAATTCCTGGAAGGGCCGGAATACACCGCCGGAGTCTCCGGTCCGGTGGTTTGTCGGGGTGATTCGGTGGAAATTCAACCGAGCTCATTTGTTTTTTCTGTCATTGAGCGCTTGCTTGACGACGGTGAGCGCATTTTTACCTCCAAAGACTTGCGTCCCATCGGCTTGGGGCGTTTACGTCTGCTGTCACAAGACGCATCCGACCCGGCTGCAGAACGCCTGACTGCCATCACGCAGAAACTGCACATGCGTCTGGGGCTGGAGTCCACTGTCCGTGTAGATTTCCGCGCGAACGCCAAGGGCGAGATTTTTATCCTTGAGGCCAACCCCAAACCAGATCTGAAGTATCCTGATGAATCTGTTGTTTCCCTCATGGCGGCTGGTTTGCATCTGCACGGTTTGAGCTATGACGACCTGATTCTTTCCTTGCTGGCAGATCGGGTTTATGCCTTTTTGACCAAGCGACCCGAATACGCGGTTTCGCTGTCACGTTTTCTAGAACATTAATGCAACACTGGTTGAAAGCCTTCCCCCACACGATGCGTACTAAAAAATCTATCAATCAAGTATTGGGTATTCTTGCAGTGGCGTTGGCTTCTGTGCTGTTGCTCGTGTATGTGGCTTACGGAGAGATTTCCCGAACCAACGCCAGATTCCAGACCATACGGATGACGGCTCAAGGTGAAATCATTCAGAACCAGATTGAGTCGCACTTGCGAGCGGGCTTGCCGCTGGACCATTTTGTGGGTTTCAAGATCATGGCGGCTGATTTAAAAAAAGCCGATTCCTTACTGCGTTCCATACGCATCACGGACAATGCAGGCATGGCCCTCTTTGACAGCGACCAGATCAATCCCAGCGATTTCAAGGTCGAGTTGCCTTTGCGCAGCAAATTTGAAACCGTGGGTGCTCTCACACTGTCAATTGACGGCGAGACAAACTCTCAGGCCTTGTCCCCTTACCTTTACATGTTGATCGCAAGCGCGGTTTTAATTGCGTTTGTGCTGACCTGGTTTTTGCTGCGACGTTCGGATGGTGAAAATCCAGAAAGGGGTCAACAAAAAATCTTGCTGCTGGGCTTGTCTTTTCAAACCCTTCTGATTGTGTTTTTGATGTTGGGTATTTATTCTGCCGGTGCGAAATCCACTGCCTCAATGTTGAGCACAAGTTTGTCCACCCGCATTGCAGCGGTGTTTGATAACGAATTGGAACTTGATGATTTGACTGAGATTCCTGAAATGCTGGATGACTACCGCAAACGCAATCCCAGTATTTCAAGCATACAAGTCCTCATTGATCATCAGCCGAAGTATCAAAGTTTGAGCAGCGAGGAGATTAATCTGGGTCTGGAGGACGACATTCTCATCGAGTCCGGCATCAATCACCCCTCCGGACAGGCGCTTTCCGTCAGCCTGACGCTGCCAAGAAGCGTCATTTACATGTCGATTGCCCGTAACTTAAAAAACTTTGCGGCACTTTTTATAGCCAGCAATTTGTTGGCCATCCTGTTTCTGAAATTGCTCAACAGTTTTGCTGCACGCGAAGGCAATCAGTTGTCTGCAGCCACAGTCTCAGCCAATGAGTCCAACAAAGCCTCGGCCTTGTTGTTTTTGGCCGTGTTTGCTGACAACCTCACCGCTTCTTTCTTGCCGCAGTTGATCAAGAATCTGGCCGTGCAGGAGGCGTTGCCTCCGTATGCAGTGTCCATCGCCTTCATGTCGTATTTTTTCTGTTTTGCCAGCGTTTTGTTGCCGGCAGACCGGTATGCCGCCACCAAGGACCCCCGCCGTTTGTTGTGGCTGGGCGCCTCCTTGATGTGCTTAGGGGCTTTGACACTGCTGAGCTTTGATGCCTACGCTGCGTGCGTTGCATCGCGGGCGCTTTCTGGCGCAGGCCAAGGTATGGTGTTTATTGCCGTCCAGTCGTTATTGCTGCGCTGGCCCAGTAAAAACGGCGCGCTGGGTGCCAACTCATCGATTGTTTACCAGTTCAATGCTGGCATGATTTGCGGCCTGGCCTTGGGTTCGCTGATGGTTCTGTATGTAAACACCAGCGGTGTGTTCGTGATGGTGGCAACAACAGCGCTGATCATCCTTGCCTTGTGTTCTGTTTTGAGCGCGCCCGCAACGCTCAGTGCTGCCGTACCGGTTGCCGTCAAGCCCAGACCCGCGTCTTACTTGCAGTTCTGGAAAGACAAAACTTTCAGCCTTCCCGCCATCTTGGTGGGCATTCCCAGCAAAGCAGTCATGACGGGAGTTGTGGTTTACGC